>DATFDN010000303.1:0-14955 GCA_035252035.1 Acetobacteraceae bacterium
TTGCGCCGCGCTGAGGGGCGGTGCGTTGGTTGCCTCGGCGGCCCGCGCGGGGCAGGCTGCGGTGTGCAGGGCAAGGGCCAGAAGGGCAGTCAGCGCCCAGCCAGCCCGGCCTGATGCCAATGCGCTCCGGCGCCCCATATAACGCTGATTCCTCAGCACGAAGTGACCCGCGTGACCCACGTTCTGCCCTTCCTGATCGTCCCGCTGATGTTCGCCACCCTCGGCGTGCTGTTCGCGGGTCTCATCACCGTGGCCCGCGGCGGCGGCGACCCCAGGCGTTTGAACATGCTGATGCGCTGGCGCGTCCTGTTGCAGGCAGCGGCCCTGCTGCTGTTCATTCTGATGCTGACACTCCTGCGGGGTTGATCGCGCATGGTTAACGCGGGTTTGACAGTGGCTGGGGCGGGTGCATAAGGTCCGCTCCCTTACATTGCACGTGCGAACAGGCGTCGCCTCTGGCGGCGTCCCGCGTCCGCACAGGGTTCCCGAAGGCGGCACGGTCTCATGAAATTAGTCGTTCCGGTCAAGCGCGTCGTGGATTACAATGTGAAAGTACGGGTCAAGGCGGATGGCTCCGGCGTCGAAACGTCCGGCGTCAAGATGTCGATGAACCCGTTCGACGAGATCGCCGTGGAAGAGGCGGTTCGCCTGAAGGAGAAGGGCATCGCAACCGAGATCGTGGCGGTCTCCCTGGGCGTGGCCCAATGCGCCGAGACCATCCGGACCGCGCTCGCCATGGGCGCGGATCGCGGCATCCTGGTCGAGACCGACGCCGAGCTTCAGCCCCTCGCCGTGGCCAAGCTTCTGAAGGCGATCGCCGAGCGCGAGCAGCCGCGCCTGATTATCCTGGGCAAGCAGGCGATCGACGACGACATGAACGCCACCGGCCAGATGCTGGCCGCGCTGCTCGGCTGGCCGCAGGGCACGTTCGCGAGCAAGCTGAGCGTGGAGGGCGACAAGATCACCGTCACGCGCGAGGTGGATGGCGGGCTGGAGACGGTCGCGCTGAACCTGCCCGCCATCATCACCACCGACCTGCGCCTGAACGAGCCGCGCTACGCGTCGCTCCCGAACATCATGAAGGCGCGGAAGAAGCCGATCGTCACGATGAAGCCCGCCGAGCTGGGCGTCGATCCCGCGCCTCGGCTGACCACCATCAAGGTGAGCGATCCGCCGAAGCGCAAGGCGGGGGCGAAGGTCGGTTCGGTGGCCGAGCTGGTGCAGAAGCTCAAGACGGAAGCGAAGGTGATCTGAGCATGGCGTCCCTGGTCCTGCTGGAACACGACGAGTCCGGCATCAAGCAGCCCTCCCGAAGCGCCGTCGCCGCGGCCACCAAGCTGGGCGAGGCGCATGGGCTGGTCGTGGGCCAGGGCATCCAGGCGGCGGCCGAGGCCGCATCGCGGCTGCCGGGCCTGAGCAAGGTGCTGGTGGCGGAGGGGCCTGAGTACGAGCATCTCTTGGCCGAGCCGCTGGCGGCGCTACTGGTCGCCCTCGCGCCCAACTATTCGCACCTGTTCGCCGCCGCGACGGCGGTGGGCAAGAACGTCATGCCGAGGGTCGCGGCGTTGCTGGACAGCCAGCCGATCAGCGACATCGCCGACATCGTGGACGCGGATACGTTCATCCGCCCGATCTACGCTGGCAACGCGCTGGCGACGGTGAAATCATCCGACGCCAAGAAGGTCATCACCGTGCGGGCCGCGAGCTTCGACCCAGTGGCGACCGAGGGCGGCAACGCGGCGATCGAAAAGGCGCCCTCGGCCGAGGCGCCCCAGCTCTCCTCCTTCGTATCGGCCGAGCTTTCCAAGAGCGAGCGCCCGGAGCTGACCGCCGCCAGGGTGGTGATCTCGGGCGGGCGCGGGATGCAGAGCGGCGAGAACTTCAAGCTGCTCGACCCGATCGCCGACAAGCTGGGGGCCGCCATCGGCGCCTCCCGCGCGGCGGTCGATTCCGGTTTCGTGCCCAACGACTATCAGGTGGGACAGACCGGCAAGATCGTCGCCCCGGACCTCTACGTCGCGGTCGGCATCTCCGGCGCCATCCAGCATCTGGCCGGGATGAAGGACAGCAAGGTCATCGTGGCGATCAACAAGGATGAGGAAGCGCCCATCTTCCAGGTCGCCGATTACGGCCTGGTGGCTGATCTGTTCACGGCGCTGCCCGAGTTGGCGGCGGAACTGGAGCGCTCCTGAAACATGAACATGGAAGTTAGATCGGCGCTGGCCGCCGGCCCGCTGCTTGCCGACGCGCCCGAGATCGCGCGCGTCGGCGTGATCGGGGCCGGGCAGATGGGCAACGGCATCGCCCATGTCTGCGCCCTGTCGGGGCTGCCCGTCACAATGTTGGATGTGCGCGCCGAGGCGCTTCAAAAGGCCCTTGGCCTGATGGCGCGCAACATGGACCGGCAGGTGAACCGCAAGCTCATCAGCGCCGAGGCGCGCGACGCGGCGCTGGCGCGGATCGACACATCGACCGATTACGGCGCCTTTGGCGAGTCCGACCTGGTGATCGAGGCGGCGACCGAGAAGGAGGAGGTGAAGCGGGCGGTGTTCAAGGCGCTGACCCCGCACATCAAGCCATCCTGCCTGATCGCCTCCAACACCTCGTCCATCTCGATCACCCGCCTCGGCGCCGCGACCGACAGGCCCGAGAAGTTCATCGGGATGCACTTCATGAACCCGGTCCCGGTCATGAAGCTGGTCGAGATCATCCGCGGCATCGCCACCGACGAGCCGACCTTCCAGGCGGTGCAGGGCCTGGCCAAGCGGCTGGGCAAGTCAACCGCGGTCGCGGAGGATTTTCCCGCCTTCATCGTCAACCGCATCCTGGTGCCGATGATCAACGAGGCGGTCTATGCGCTGTACGAGGGCGTGGGCTCGATCGCCGCGATCGACACCTCCATGCGGCTCGGCGCCAACCACCCGATGGGGCCGCTGGAGCTGGCCGATTTCATCGGCCTCGATACCTGCCTGTCGATCATGCAGGTGCTGTACGAGGGGTTGTCGGACAGCAAGTACCGGCCGTGCCCGTTGCTGGTGAAATATGTCGAGGCCGGCTGGCTCGGGCGCAAGACGGGCCGGGGTTTCTACGACTACAGCCAGGATCCGCCGCGTCCGACGCGGTGAGACGTTCGAGGTCGGGGCAGCCCTAGGATCTGGGTCCGGGGGCTGCGCGCCTGGTCGCAAATTTGTGACGACACACATTCGTCAGGTGGTGCGAACCTTCCTTGCCGATTGACATGAGGGAGGAAGCCCGTGTTCACGCGACGCCTGTTCGTGCCCTGTGCCCTTTGCGCCGTGACCGGGTTCGTCGGCTCCGAGGCGAACGCGCAACCGAACCAACAATCCGCCGCGCCCACCGCCACCCCCGGCGTCAGCCGCCGGATCTTGCAACAGACCGAAGGCCCCGCCGCCGGATATGTCACGCTGCTGGTGGCGGCCGAAATCGATCCGAACGCCATGGTCGCCCGCCACACCCATCCCGGCATCGAATCGGCCTACTTCCTCACAGGCGGGGGCGAGCTTTCGGTGAAGGGGAGCCCCACTCGCCAAGTCAAGGCTGGCGACGGCATTCAGGTTCCGCCGGAGACGCCGCACAGCCTGAAGAACGGCGCCGAGCCGACGAAGATCGTCGTCACCTACGTGGTCGAGAAAGGAAAGCCCTTGGCCTCTCCGGCTCCGGAGTGATTTCACGGCCAAGCTTTGCCGTCCCGCGCGGCGCGAGGGCACCGCGTACGTCAACGTTTCTGCTCATCAAGCCTCGCTAAAGCGGCGACGCCGGTCAGGTGGACTGAGCGGCCCCGTTCCTTCATGCCACGCCTAGCGCCGCGGCTCCACGACCACGGTACCGACCTTTCCTCCCCGCTCCACCGCCTCGTGCGCGGCGGCGGTCTCCGCGAGCGGGAACCGCGCCGCCACGCTCAGCAGGCGCGGGCTGCGCAGCCACGCGGCGATGTCAGCCTGCGCGCGCCGGCGCGATTCATGCGGGCTCGTGGGAAGGACCATGAAGTGCAGCGTGATGTTGCGGAACATCAGATCGCGCACAGGCAGGCGCGGCGTGCGGTCGCCGTTGGACGCATAGACGGCGATGCTGGCATTGTCGCGCAAACAGGGCAGCGTCGCCGCGAGATTGCCGCCGAAATCGACGTCCACGACATGATCGACGCCGCGCCCGGCGGTGATCGCGCGCACGCGCTCCGCCACGTCCTCGCGCCGGTAGTCGATGACATGCGCCGCTCCGCCACGGCGGGCACGCTCCGCCTTTTCCGCCGAACTGACAGTCGCGATCACCGTCGCGCCGGCCCAGGCGGCGAGCTGCACGGCGTAATGGCCGACCGCCCCCGCCCCGCCGGTGACGAGCACCGTGCGCCCCTGCACCGGGCCAGCGACGAACACACAGCGATGCGCGGTCATGGCGGGAATGCCGAGTGTCGCGCCCTCGGCGAACGAGACGAAGTCCGGTAGCTCTGTCACCAGATCGACCGAGAGCGCGATGTATTCGGCGGCAGTGCCACACCAACGCCCGTTGCGCTGGCCGTTGTAGAGCCAGACCCGTTTGCCCACACATGCGCTGTCAACACCGGGACCAACCTGATCGACCACGCCCGCCCCGTCGCTGTTCGGGACGACGCGCGGATACTCCATGCCGCCCGGCCCGGCCCGACGGTACGTGTCGGACGGATTGACGCCGGATGCCTCAAGCTGGACCCGGACCTCGCCTGGCCCAGCGTCCGGAGTCGGCAGCTCCCCCAGCGCGAACACGTCCTTCGCCGGCCCTTGTCGGTCGTACCAGATGGCGCGCATCGTTTCCCCCATATCCGCTCGTGCAGCATACCTGGTGGAGGATCGAATGGCACAACGCACTCCCACCCTGACCGGCGGCTGCCAGTGCGGCGCCGTTCGGTACGCGCTCTACGCCGACCCGCGCGCTGGGATCTGTCATTGCCGCATGTGCCAGAAGGCGGTCGGCGGGCCGTTCTTCGCCTGGGCCATGGTCGGGGTGGAGGATTTCGCCTGGACGCGGGGCGCCCCCACTTGGTTCCGCAGTTCCTCGGCGGCGCGACGCGGGTTCTGCGCCGCGTGCGGCACGCCACTCGCCTTTCAGTATGATCAGTATGACGGAAGAGCGGACCACATCGACATCAGCATCGGCAGCCTCGACACCCCCGAGGTGGTGCGTCCTGTCGTCGCGCTCGGCATCGAGAGCCGTCTGCCCTGGTGCGACGCCAGCCTGTTCGACGCGTTGCCCGCGCACCCGACTGGATCACTGAATCCGCCGACCGATCTCAGCAAGATCGAGAATTTCCAGCACCGCGGTCCCTCCCGCAAGGGCTAGACTGGCTTCAGGGTCACTGGAACCGAGCGCGGAACTCTCCCCCCCCGGCCCCCTCCCGCAAGGGGAGGGGGAGTTGCCCACCTCGTCCCCCTCCTCTAGCGGGAGGGGTGAAACGGCGCGGACGCCTCGATTTCAGTCAACACGAAGCGGTCCGCCTCCCCGCGGATTTTCGTTTCGAAGGTGAGGAGGTCTACGTGGCGGGCGACGATCGAACGGGGGACGTATTGTTATCAGGCCGTCCAGGAGCCGCGACCTGGACGGAGTTCTTCGAACTCCTGAACAAGACCGAAGTACCCGACGATTTCATGCGAGATCGGCCGATGAACAGGGCACCACAAGACCGCGACCTGCTCGGGGAGAACGCGTGACTGCGGCAACTCAAACCCGCCGCACCACGTAGCACGCGGCCAGAGCCGCCATGATCGTCTCGGCATGGGTCGGGTCGCGCGCCTCCACCATCACCTCCAGCTCGGCCGCCTGGACGGAGGACGCCGCGAACAGCCGTTGGTGCGACACCTCGATGATGTTGCCGCCCGTGGTCCCGATGCGCCCGGCGATGTCGGCGAGCACGCCGGGGCGGTCGGGGATCTGCATGTGCAGGCGCAGAAGGCGGCCGTCGCGCAGCAGGTTGCGCAGCAGCACGTTGGACAGGATGCGGGCGTCGATGTTGCCGCCGCAGACCGGGATGCCGACGCGCTTGCCTTGGAAGCGGGCGGGATGGGCGAGCAACGCCGCCAGCGCGGCCGCCCCGGCGCCTTCGGCGACCGTCTTGGCGCCCTCGATGAGCAGGCCGATCGCCTGCTCGATGGCCCGCTCGGGCACGGTCAGCACCTCGATCCCGAGCGCGCGCAGCACCGAGAACGGACGCTCACCCACGTCGCGCACGGCGATGCCCTCGGCGATCGTCGCCCCGCCGACCGCGACCGCCTCGCCAGCGAGGCGCTGGACCATCGCCGCGTAGCTCTCCACCTCGACGCCCACCACCTCGATGTCCGGCTTGCGTCCGCGCGCCGCGACGGCGCAGCCGGAGAGCAGCCCGCCACCACCGACCGGGACGATCAGCGCGTCGAGATCGGGCGCGTCTTCGATCAGCTCCAGCGCCAGCGTGCCCTGGCCGGCCATCACCCCCAGATCGTCGTAGGGGTGGATGAAGACGCGATGCTCCTCGGCGGCGAGGGCACGCGCATGGGCGGCGGCGTCCGCCAGCGCCTCCCCATGCAGCACCACGCGCGCGCCCCAGGCGGCAGTGCGCGTGACCTTCGTGGAGGGGGTGAAAGCCGGCATCACGATCGTCGCCGCCACGCCGAGAAGCTGGGCATGGCGGGCCACCGCCTGGGCGTGATTGCCCGCCGACATGGCCACGACGCCGCGCCGGCGCTCGTCCTCGGTTAGCAAGGCGAGCCGGTTGGCGGCGCCGCGCTCCTTGAAGGCGCCCGTCGCCTGGAGGTTGTCGAGCTTGAGGGTGACGACGGCGCCCGTGGCGCGGGAGAGCGTGTCGGAGCGGAGCGCCGGGGTGCGCAGCACGCGGCCGGCGATGCGGGTGGCGGCTGCTTCGATGTCGGCGAGGGAGAGCGTGGGGGCTTCCCCTCCCCCCGGCATCCCTCCGCAAGGGGAGGGGGAGTCAGGGTCGAGGAAGCCCCCTTCCCTTGCGGGAGGGGGTTGGGGGAGGGGTCTCATGAGCCGCTCAGGCGAACCGGACTTCGAGGATCTCGTACGAGCGATCGCCTCCCGGCGCCGGCACCGAGACGGCGTCGCCCGCCTTCTTGCCGATCAGCGCCTTGGCGAGCGGCGAGGAGACCGACAGCCGGCCCTGCTTGATGTCCGCCTCGTGCATCCCGACGATCTGGTAGGCGGATTCCTTCTCCGTCTCCTCATCGATCAGGCGGACATGGGCGCCGAACTTCACCTGGTCGCCCGACAGGCCGGACGGGTCGATCACCTCGGCGCCGGAGACGATGTCCTCCAGCTCGCTGATGCGGCCCTCGATGAAGGATTGCCGTTCACGCGCGGCGTGGTATTCGGCGTTCTCCGAGAGGTCGCCATGCGTGCGCGCCTCGGCGATGGCGCGAATGATGGCCGGGCGTTCCACGCTCTTGAGCTGGCGCAGTTCCTCCTCCAGCCGCTGCAAACCGGAGGCGGTCATCGGGAACTTCTGCACGGCGCGGTCCTCTAATCATACGACGTTTGGTGCAAGCGGGGCGCTAAGGCCACAACAACCCCGGCGGCCGGGCATGGCCCGGTCGCGGCGGGGTTAGAATGAGGCGCGAAAATAAGCCTGAAGGGGCGCGACTTCAAGCGCGCCGGACTTCAGGGCGGCGATCGCGTGGACCGCCGCGCGTGCGCCAGCCATCGTCGTATAGTGCGGGACGGCGTGCGTCAAAGCGCTGCGGCGGATGCCCCGGCTGTCCGCCACGGCCTGCGGACCCGAGGCGGTGTTGATGACGATCTGCACCTCGCCCGATAGGATCGCATCGACGCAGTGCGGACGCCCCTCCAGCACCTTGTTCACCACCGTCACCTCCAGCCCCGACTCCCGAATCCGCGCGGCGGTGCCCCGCGTGGCCATGATCCGGAACCCCATGTCGGCCAGGCGGCGGGCCAGGGCGGGCAGCGCGTTCTTGTCGGAATCCTTGATCGAGAGGAACGCGGTCCCGCTCTGGGGGAGCGTCACCCCGGCGCCAAGCTGGGACTTGGCGAAGGCCCGCTCGAAGCTGCTGTCGAGGCCCATCACCTCTCCGGTGGATTTCATCTCTGGACCGAGGATCGGGTCCACTTCTGGGAAGCGGTTGAAGGGGAACACCGCTTCCTTTACCGCCACGTGCGGGGAAACGCCGTGATCGTCCAGCCGGAAGTCCGCCAGCCGCGCGCCCGCCATGACCCGGGCGCCAATCTTGGCCACCGGAACCCCGGTCGCCTTGGCGACGAAAGGCACGGTGCGGGACGCGCGCGGGTTCACCTCCAGCACGTAGATCGCATCGTCCTGAATCGCGTACTGCACGTTCATCAGCCCAACCACGCCGAGCGCCTTGGCCAGCGCCTCGGTCTCGGCCTTCAGTTCGGTGACGGTGGCGGGCGCGAGGGTGTAGGGCGGCAGGGCGCAGGCGGAATCGCCGGAATGGATGCCGGCCTCCTCGATGTGCTCCATCACTCCCGCGACATAGACGCTCTGCCCGTCGGCGATGCAATCGACATCGACCTCGATCGCGTCGTTCAAGTAGCGGTCGATAAGCACCGGATTCTCGCCCGAGACCCGCACCGCCTCGCGCATGTAGCGGTGCAGTCCGTTGCGGTCGTACACGATTTCCATGGCCCGTCCGCCCAGGACGTAGCTCGGGCGGATCACCACCGGGTAGCCGATGCGCTCGGCGACCCGCTCCGCCTCCTCGGCCGATCGGGCCGTGCCGTTGTCGGGCTGGCGCAGACCAAGGCGGCGCAGCAAGAGCTGGAACCGCTCGCGATCCTCGGCGACGTCGATGGCGTCCGCGCTGGTGCCGAGCACGGGGATGCCGGCGCGGGCCAGCGCCTGGGACAGCTTGAGCGGGGTCTGGCCGCCATACTGGACGATGCAGCCGAGCACCGCGCCGCGCTCCTGCTCGCGCGAGACCAGCGCGATCACGTCCTCGGCGGTCAGCGGCTCGAAATAGAGGCGGTCGGAGGTGTCGTAGTCAGTGCTGACCGTCTCCGGGTTGCAGTTGACCATGATGGTTTCGAACCCGGCTTCCTTGAGCGCGTAAGCGGCGTGGACGCAGCAATAGTCGAACTCGATGCCCTGGCCGATCCGGTTGGGTCCGCCGCCGAGAATGATGATCTTGCGCCGCTCGCTCGGGTCCGCTTCGCACAGGGGCTCGCCGAAACCGCCCTCGTAGGTCGAGTACATGTAGGGCGTGACCGAGGCGAACTCGGCGGCGCAGGTGTCGATGCGCTTGTAGACCGGGCGCACACCCAGCCGCGCGCGCAAGGCCGCCACCTCCTCCTCGGGGCGGCCGGCGAGAACGGCGAGGCGCCGGTCGGAGAAGCCGAGCGCCTTCAGCCGGCGCAGCGCGCCCGGCTGGGTGGGCAGCCCGGTCGCGGCGACGGCGCGCTCGGCGGCCACGATCCGGGCCAGCTCGCGCAGGAACCAGGGATCGAACTTGCTGGCGGCGTGGATGTCCTCGACCGAAAGCCCCGCGCGCAGCGCCTGCGCGGCCATCAGCAACCGGTCGGGGCGGGGCGTTGACAGCGCGGCGCGGAAGGCGTCGGCCGATCCGTCCTCGGGGGGCTCCACGGGATCGAGGCCAGACAGCCCGGTTTCCATGCTGCGCAGGCCCTTCTGGAGGGCTTCGGCGAAGCTGCGTCCGATCGCCATGGCCTCGCCGACCGACTTCATCGAGGTGGAGAGGAGCGCGGGCGTGCCGGGGAACTTCTCGAAGGTGAAGCGCGGGATCTTCACCACCACGTAATCGATCGTCGGCTCGAAGCTCGCGGGTGTCACGCGGGTGATGTCGTTGGCGAGTTCGTCCAGCGTGTAGCCGACGGCGAGCTTGGCGGCGATCTTGGCGATCGGAAAACCCGTGGCCTTGGAGGCGAGGGCGGAGGAGCGGGAGACGCGCGGGTTCATCTCGATGATCACCATGCGCCCGTCGGCCGGGTTGACCGCGAACTGCACGTTGGACCCGCCGGTATCGACGCCGATCGCGCGCAGGCACGCGATCGAGGCGTCGCGCATCCGCTGGTATTCCTTATCGGTGAGCGTCAGCGCCGGGGCGACGGTGACGGAATCGCCGGTATGCACGCCCATCGGATCGACGTTCTCGATGGAGCAGACGATGATGCAGTTGTCCGCGCGGTCGCGGACCACCTCCATCTCGTACTCCTTCCAGCCGAGCACGCTCTCCTCGATCAGCACCTCGGTGGTGGGCGAGGCGGTGAGTCCGTTCTGGACGATGTGCTCGAACTCCTCGCGGTTGTACGCGATGCCCCCGCCGGTGCCGCCGAGGGTGAAGCTTGGCCGGATCACCGCTGGAAGCCCGACTTCGGCGAGCGCGGCGCGCGCCTCCGGCATGGAATGGGCGATGGCGCTTTTCGGGCTTTCAATGCCGATCGCCGCCATCGCGTCGCGGAACTTGAGCCTGTCCTCAGCCCGCTCGATCACCTCCGCCTTGGCGCCGATCAGCTCGACGCCGTACCGCTCCAGCACGCCGGAGGAGGCGAGCCGCATCGCGGTGTTGAGCGCGGTCTGCCCGCCCATGGTCGGCAGCAGCGCGTCCGGGCGCTCGCGGGCGATGATGCGCTCGACGAATTCGGGCGTGATCGGCTCGACATAGGTGGCGTCGGCCAGTCCCGGATCGGTCATGATGGTGGCCGGGTTGGAGTTGACCAGGATCACCCGGTAGCCCTCGGCCTTCAGAGCCTTGCAGGCTTGCGCGCCGGAATAATCGAACTCGCAGGCCTGGCCAATGACGATGGGGCCGGCGCCGATGATGAGGATGGAGGAAAGGTCGGTGCGGCGGGGCATGACGGGCTACCTATCGCGTAGGGCGGGTGGAGCGGAACCCGCCGCGCAGGTCTGGACACATGGCGGGATGCGCTGCGCTTTCCCGCCCTACGCGGCTTCCAATTTCCAGTGACATTGCAGCGCACCGGGCATCAGCCGGACTGGGTCGCGAATCCGCTTCTCGGCGACTGCACTCGCCACCGCATTGGCGAGCTCGGCGTCGCTGAACCTCGTCCCGGTCATCCTCCGGATCAGGACAAAACCCTCCTCGGCCGTGTCCGCCCGCAATCCGGCCCGCGCTGCCGTCAGTACCGCCTCGCGCGCGTCCATCACCCCCCCTCCTCCATCATCGCCACGAATCGCCGGAACAGGTGCTGGCTGTCGCTCGGCCCAGGGCTCGCCTCCGGGTGGTACTGCACGCTGAAGGCCGGGCGGTCGGTGCAGACCAGGCCCTCGTTCGAGCCGTCGAACAGGCTGACATGGGTCACGCGCGCCGTGGGGGGCAGGCTCTCTCCATCAACCGCGAAACCGTGGTTCTGACTGGTGATCTCCACCCGGCCGGTCTCCAGATCCTTGACCGGCTGGTTGGCGCCACGATGGCCGCGCTCAAGCTTGTAGGTCCGTCCGCCGAGGGCCAGCGCGAGTAACTGATGGCCAAGGCAGATGCCGAACAGCGGCACGCCGGACTCCAGCACGCCCTGGATCGCCGGCACGGCATAGGCGGCCGTGGCCGCCGGATCGCCGGGTCCGTTGGAGAGGAACACGCCGTCCGGGCGATGGCGCAATATGTCCTCGGCGCTCGCCGTGGCCGGCACCACGGTCACGCGGCATCCGGCCGAGGCGAGGCAGCGCAGGATGTTGCGCTTGGCCCCGTAATCGACGGCGACGACGTGATGGCGCGGCGCCTCCTGGCGTCCGGTGCCGCTGGGCCAAGTCCAGATCGTCTCGTCCCAGGAGTAGGTCTGCCGGCAGGAGACCTCGCGGGCGAGATCCATGCCCTCCAGCCCTGGCCAGGCGGCGGCGCGCGCGCGCAGCGAGTCGAGATCGAACCTGCCGTCGGCGGGGAAAGCGAGCACGCCACTCGGCGGGCCGCCATCGCGGACGCGCAGGGTGAGCGCGCGCGTGTCCACCCCGGCGATGCCGACCACGCCTTGCGCCCGCAGCCACGCATCCAGGGGCTGGGCGGCACGCCAGCTTGAGGGCTCGGTGATGTCCTGCTTCACCACTAGGCCGCGCGCGGCGATCGTGCCCGCCTCGGTGTCCGCTGGGTTCGCGCCGACGATGCCGATGTGCGGAAACGTGAAGGTGATGATCTGTCCGGCGTAGGAGGGATCGGTCAGCGTCTCCTGATAACCGGTCATCCCGGTGTTGAAGCAGACTTCCCCCACCGGCGCCGGATCGAAGCTGTGGGCGCCGAAGCCGCGCCCCCAGAACACGGCGCCGTCGGCGAGCACGAGCGCGGCATTGGCTCCGCCCGGCGCTCCATCGGATGGCGCGGGGTCTGGATGCGCGGCGCCGGACAGCTCGGCCAGCGGAAGGCCCGTGGCGGCGATGACCGAGGGCCAGTGGCGGGACGGGATGGCACCCGCCTGCCGCCATTTCCGCACCGCCTCGGTGCTGACCCCGGTGAGCCGGGCGGCCGCCTCCGCGCCGCCCAGTTTCTCGATAATGTCGTCCACGCTGATCGGCATGGCGCCGACGTAGTGGAAGAAATTTCCGAACGCAAGGAGGGCGGAAAATTCTTCCCGTCGCGGCGCTCAGGGCATCCCGCCGAGGCGCGTGCGCGGTTCGACAAACGCCTGTAGAGTAGGGTCCGCGTCGAAGAGGGTGCCATGCCGTTGCGGGAGCGGTTCAACGAGGAGCTGAAGGCGTCGATGAAGGCGGGCGATGCGCCGCGCACCTCGACCTTGCGGATGATCCTGGCGAAGCTGAAGGACGCGGACATCGCCGCCCGCCCCAAGGGCGTGACCGCGATCCCCGACGAGGAGGTGCTGGGGCTGCTGCGGGGGATGGTGAAGTCGCGCCGCGAATCGGTCGATCTCTACCGCCAGGGGAACCGCCCGGACCTCGTCGCCAAGGAGGAGGCCGAGATCGCGGTGATCGAGAGCTTCCTGCCCCGGCAGATGGACGAGGCGGCGATGGCCCGCGCGGTGGACGAGGCGGTGGCCGAGGTCGGCGCGAGCGGCCTGAAGGACATGGGCAAGGTCATGGCGGCGCTGAAGGCGCGGCACGCGGCGACGCTCGACCTTTCGCGGGTTGGCCCGCTGGTCAAGGCGCGGCTGGCCGGCGCCTGATGGCGCTTCCGCCCGGCTTCCTCGACGAGCTGCGCGTCCGCACCCCTCTCGCGCCGCTGATCGGGCGGCGTGTGAGGATCGAGCGCGCCGGACGGCAATCGAAGGCCTGCTGTCCGTTCCACGGGGAGAAGACCCCCAGCTTCTTCATCTATGACGACCACTACCACTGCTTCGGCTGCGGCGCGCATGGCGATGCGATCACCTTCATCATGCAAGCCGAGGGGGCGAGCTTTACCGAGGCGGTGGAGCGCCTCGCCCGCGAGGCCGGGCTGGAGGTGCCGCGGCCCTCGCCCCAGGCCGCCGAGCGGGAGCGCCGCCGCCACGACCTGACCGCCGTGCTCGATCTCGCCGCGCGGAGCTTCCAAGGCCGGCTGTTCCTGCCGGAGGGGCGACGGGCGCTGGATTACCTTCTCGGGCGCGGGTTGAGCGAGGCGACGATCCGCCGCTTCGGGCTCGGCTGGTCCCCCGGCCGGGGCGCGCTGATCGCCGATCTGGGCCGCGAGGGCGTCGAGCCCGCGTTGATGGCGGAAGCGGGGCTGACCCGCGCCGATCCCGAGAGCGGACGGGTGCGGGAGTTGTTCTTCGAGCGGGTGATGTTCCCGATCCGCGACCGTGCCGGGCACGTCATCAGCTTCGGCGGGCGCCTCCTGGGGGAGGGCCAGCCGAAATACGTCAACGGGCCGGAGACCGCGCTCTTCGCCAAGCGCCGCACCCTCTACGCGCTCGATCTCGCGCGCGCGGCGCGCGGGGCAGAGATCGTGGTGGTCGAGGGCTATCTTGACGTCATCGCGCTGCACCAAGCCGGTTTCGCGGGCGCGGTGGCGCCGCTCGGCACCGCGCTGACCGAGGACCACCTGGCCGAGCTGTGGCGGCTCTCGCCTGCCCCGATCCTCTGCTTCGACGGGGACGCCGCCGGCCGCCGGGCCGCGCTGCGCACAGTCGAGCTGGCGCTGCCGCGCCTCGCGCACGACCGCAGCCTGCGCTTTGCCGTGCTGCCGGAGGGCGAAGACCCCGACACGCTAGTCCGCCGCCAGGGGGCGGGCGCGATGCGCGCCGTGCTGGATGCTCCCCGTTTATTGGCCGAGATGCTGTTCGACCTCCTGCGCGAGGCCACCGGCAGCCGCACCGAAGAGCAGCGCGCGACACTTGGTGCCCGGATAGAGGCTACGGCCAGCCTGATTCCTGATCGGAATCTCAAAAGCGAGTACAAAAGGGCGATGTTCAACCGGCTGAAGGCGATAGGCTATCAGCCGTATCGATCCCGAAGCACGCCCGCCCCGTTGCCCGTCATTCCCCGTCCAGGAATTTCCGAGGACTCGACACGCGCCGAGCGGGGACGCATCCTGACCGCGGTGCTGCTGGCGCACCCGGCCCTGCTGCGTGACGTGAGCCACGCCTTCGCCGAAATCGACTTGCCAGCCCCTTGCGACCGGCTGCGGAAAGCGTTGCTGGCGTGGGCCGATCACGTCGACGTGCTTGACTCGCCAGGGCTGGTATCCCACCTCACGAGTTCTGGATTGGTGGCTGAAGCTGAGCGGATCGGCGCGACGGCATCCTTGTCGTTGCCCGGTTTCGCCCAGGCTGGCGCGATGCCAAGCGAGGCCGAGGCGGGATGGTGGCATATCTTTGGGCTGATGAATCGGGGTCGGCTCCAGGAGGAGCTGATCGCCGCGCAGCGCGCTTTCGCGGACAACCCCAACGAGGGCACGCAACGCCGTCTCATTGCGTTACGAGAGGCATTGGATCGGGTAACGGCGGCGGAGCCCGAGGAGCCGGTCGCCTGAAGCCGCACCGCACACGAAATACCTGGATTGGAGTGGGTTGAGAATGGCGACGAAGCCGAATGTGAGTGCC
>DATFDN010000304.1:0-3506 GCA_035252035.1 Acetobacteraceae bacterium
TTCAGGCTGGGGGCGCCGCCAGCGGGCTGGATGAAGCGGCCTGCCCTGGCGGAGAAATGCAGCACCTCGAAACGCTCGTCCACGACGGCATAGGCCGGGGCATAGCGTTCGGCGATGCGCTCCGCCTGGCGCGTGAGACCATCTGCGGGGATGCCGGGGCGTGGGTTTGGGGCAGGATCGGCGTGGTGGTGGTTGACCATCGTGAAGGGAAAATCGGGAGGCAGCCGCGTCCCGGTCTCAACCTTCCGGAAAATCCGGAAGCCGCGCTCGACAGGAGCGAAGAGCCTTCCCTGGCGCGCAATGCTTTCGGAATTGCCAAGGAACAGGAATCCGTCCGGCTTCAAGGCGAAATGAAACAGCGGAATAACCCGATTTTGCAGGTGAACGTCGAGATAGATCAGCAAGTTGCGGCAGGACACCATGTCCAACCGCGAGAACGGCGCGTCCTTGACGAGGCTGTGCTGCGAGAAGACGCACATCTCCCGCAGCTCCTTCGTCACGCAATACGTGTTGCCTTCCTTGACGAACCAGCGCGCGAGCCGTTCCGGCGTCATCGCCTTGGCGATAGCCTGCATGTACCGGCCCACCCGAGCGATCGCGAGGGCGCGTCCGTCGATATCGGTGGCGAAGATCTGGATATGCGGCACGGACTCGAGCGTCGCCGCGTGCTCGCGGAGCAGGATCGCGATCGAGTAGGCCTCCTCGCCGGTCGAGCAGCCGAGCACCCAGACACGCAACTGATCGCGCTGGGTCTTGCCCTTGAAGAGCTCCGGAATAACCCGCGTCTCCAGGAATTCGAATTCTCGGGGATCGCGGAAGAACTGGGTGACGCCGATCAGGAGATCGTTGAAGAGAAGCTGCGCCTCGTCGGGGCGCGTGCGCAGCACGTCCAGGTAGGCATCGATTCCGTCCACCTCCACCACCTGCATCCGGCGCTGGATGCGGCGCAGAAAGGTGTTGCGCTTGTAGCCATGAAAATCGTGGCCTGTCTTGTCACGCAGCACCGCGGCGATCTGCGCCAGCGTTTCAGACGCCGCGGCCATGGCGGCGTCCAGCGCGGTCGCCTTCCGCTGGCTGGCGAGCTGGCGCGCATAAAGCGCGACCCGTTGAGGGATCTCCTCGGGAGGCAGGATGAAATCAACCAGGGCCGTCGGGCTCTGGACGGTGGCGAGATCCGCCGCCTTGGTATCCTTGTCCCCCTCCGCCAGCGTGAGGCCGCCAGCCTCCTTGACGGCGGCGATGCCGAGCGTGCCATCTCCGCCCGTCCCCGCCAGCATGAGGGCCATCGTCCCCCCATCCTGGTCCTGGGCCAGGGCCACGAGGAAGCTATCAATGGTTCCACGTTGGCCCGGCTCCTCCTCGGAGGACCGGGTTTTGAACCGCTCCTCCTCCACCGTTACGAGTCGGTCGGTGGGAGGAACATAGATCTTGCCAGCTTCGACCGGGGCTCCGTCCTCGATCGGCGCGAGCGCGTCCGCCGAAGGTCCGAGCGCGCGCCTGAACTCATCCACGTCCAGCGCTTCCCGATGCTGCAACGCGAGGACCACGGCCATGTCGGAGTCGAGCGGCAGCCGAGTGAGTATGTGTACCAGGGAGCCCGTCTCTGCCGCGGAGGCCCCGATGGCCAGGATGACACGGGCGAACGCACGGGTTCCGGAGCTGGCCTCGCTCCGCGTTTCCCCCAGTTTCGTCGTGTCGCTTCTCTCGCCCGGCACCCTAGGCAATTCCGCTCAAACTGCACCTCATCACCGCCTGTCATAGAACGGTTGGCATCTCAGGAGAATGCCTCGCCGAAACGTGACAGGTTTCAGGGTCCGTCTTCCTGCCCCCCTTCGTCCTCCGATGGCGTAATGGGCGCCATGGTCAGGAGCACCGCCCGGCGGATGGTATCCGCATAGCGCCTGTACTCGGCCGCCCGCTCCTCGTACAGCTCGGCCACCGCGCGCCGACCGGAGTTCCGCCCGTCCTCGGCCATGCGCGCGACAAGCTCCGCCCGCTCCTCGATAATGCGCAACGCCACCCGCAGCGCCTCATCCACCGCGTTCTCTTGCTCCTTGGCCAGCACGTCGGCCGTCAGGGCGTGCCCGACCTGGCAGCGGAAGCGCAGCGGCTTGCCGCCCCGCACGGCGGACATCACGCCACCGCAGGTAGTGCAGGTCAGGGCGACGGGATCAGCGAAGCGCCGCATCACTTCACTATCCACCCGCTCGCCCGCGGCGATATCGACCTCAAGGCGAATATCGGGCGGGATCGGCACACCCGGCCCGGCCGGCTCCCGCACCAGCTCGGATAGGACATCGCCGAGCCGGGCGCTCGGGATGGACAGATCGACGGTGGTGGCCTGCATGGCGCTGCGCGGCATCTCGTCGGCGATCGCGTCGGCCGGATCTTGCACCACGGCGAGCCCGCCGCAGCGCTTAATTGCCTCCAGCCCCGAGGCCCCATCACTGAGCAGGCCCGACAGAACCACCCCGATCACCTGGGGGCCGTAGGCCACGGCGGCGGAGCGGAACAGTGGATCGATCGCCGGCCGCGCCATGTTCTCGCGCGGTCCTCGCCCCAGCTTCATATGGCCCTTGGTCAGGATCAGGTGATGGTCCGGCACGGCGAGATAAACGTTGCCGGGCTCGATCGCCATTCCGTCCGCCGCCTGATGCACCGGCAGGCGGCCGGCGGCGGTGGCGACCGTGGCCAGGATGCCGATACTGCGCGCCGGGATGTGCAGGACGATGAACACCGCCGCCGGCAGATCGAGGGGAAGCGCCCCAAGGATCGCCTTGAGTGGGGCGGTGGCCCCGGACGAGCCGCCGATCACGATGATGTTCCGGTTGGCTAAATCGCTCACCTGATCCTCTCCGGGCTAGCGTTTGTCGAAAGGAACGATCTAGCGGCGGGAGTCGTTCCTACATTTTCGCGGTTTTCCCATGCCGCGAGCCTGGCGCCGGGGTTGGCGGGAACCTGGTCTGCGCCTATAAGTCCATTTTCGGGTGAAATCTTACGTCAGGCGTCAGGGTTTGCGTGGTGCGGAGAGCATGGTGGGTCTGGCAATCGAACGAGAGCACCTTGCCCAGGCGGATCGCGACATCGATGCGGGTGAGCGACGCATTGCCGCCCAGAGGCTTCTGCTCGCGCGGCTCCGCCGAGACGGACACGAGACGGGCGAGGCCGAGCGGCTGCTTCTGAATTTTGAGCAGACCCTTGCTATGTGGAAGGCGCACCGGGACGCAATCTTGCGAGAGATCGTGCGACTGGAGGAAGCGGGCAGATCATGAGGGGCAAGCGGTTAGTGTCATAGCGCATCCCCCACGCCGCGCGCCGCCGCCACCTCGCGCCCCCGGCCGCCTTGGGTCATCGCCTCCGCGAGATGCGGGTAGATCGCAAGCTGCCGGCGGTAGATCTCCGCCGAGGCTTCAATCACCTCGCCGTTTCGGGCCAGCATGGCGTCGCCGATCTCGATGATCCGCAGATTGGGCCACGCTTTCGGCCGTATCCGCAGCACATGCGCC
>DATFDN010000305.1:0-2286 GCA_035252035.1 Acetobacteraceae bacterium
AGTAACGACCTGGAAGCGTCAGGCAAGCCGCCTACCCCGGCGCCACCACCTCGTTCGGCAGCGCGCCCCAGAAATCGCCGCGCCGCAGCCATCCGTGATACGCGCCGACCTGCACGCGGCACCAGTCGGAGCCCGCGTCGCAAGCGCGGATGCGGCCGAGCACCCCAGGCTTGAGGACGGCGACGGCGCGCCCTGTCTCTTGTGGCCGGTCGCGCAGCACGCGCTCGGCTCCGGTGACGAGGAAAGCGCGACGGCCCATCAGCGTCGCCTCATGCACCCAGCCCTTGGCGCCGTCCGGCGCCGCGACCAGGCGCCAGACCTCGAACTCCCGCTCGATCTCCACCGGCAACCCGCGCCGCTTGTACAGCCATTCGATGGGGTAGCGGCGGCCGGGGCCAGCGCGAAAATTCACCTCGTCGGCGCGCAAGCTCGCGAAGCGCGGCAAGGGCCGCCCGGTCACGCTGCCCTTGGTGGGATCGTCCGGCGGCCTGGCGGGCTTCGCGGCCGACTCGGCGGCGGCGCGCTCGGGCTCGGGGGGCTTGGTGGGCGGCGACGGGGAGGATGGCTTGGAGGCGGCGTGGGCTGGCTTCGCCTCGGCCTTGGCCGCTGGCTTGACACCATGCTTGGCGGGCGGCGCCTGGCGCACCGGCACGCGGGGCGGGTCCGCCGGCGGCGCGACCACGGGCGCTTGGGCGCGCACCGTCGAGAGGGGCAGGCAGAGCAGCAATCCCAGAAGCGGGCCGAGAGATCGGGGCGACATGGACCATCAGTGCCAAGTCGAACGGACCCAGGTCAAGCGCAACTATTCCTCGCGCTTACGGCGCGATCTTGGCCCGCAGCGCGAACAGGTCGGTCCCGTTCCTGGTACGCGTGACCGGCGCCGTGAAGGCCGGCTCCTGGATCAGCGGATCGCTGGACAATCCACCGATCAGCTTGGCGGCCGCAGCCGACTGCCCCTCCAGGGTCAGCGTGCGGTCATGCAGGCCGAAGCTGGTGAGATAGGTGTCGTCCGGCAAAAGCTCGGTCAGGCTGGCGAGGACGCGCAGCGGATTGCCGATCCGCTGCTCCTCCCGCGCGATCGTGTCCGCGCCGTTATGGGCGTTCGCCAGGCGCCGCCGCAGCGCCTCGACCTTGTCGACGCGCGGCTGCAAGGCGGCGATCCGGGCATTCACCGAATCGAGCGCCACGGACTGGCGGACCAGCGGCAGCGCCAACGCCGCGAGCGCGAGCGCCGCGCAGGCCGCGGCTTCCAGCAGCACCACCCGCCGCCGCCTGCGTTGCTGGCGGCTCGGGGGGCGCTCGATCCCGATGATTCGCACCATCCCACCCGGCGCGGCGAATTCCAGAGCGGATGGCGCCGCCCCTGCCCGTTCCAGCGGCGCGGTCAGGCCGAGCAGCAGGGCGCGCGGCACCAGCGACAGGACCAGCCGCACCTGCCCGGTGCCGGCGTCGCGGGAGCGCACCTGGAAGCTCCAGTACACCTCGTCGGATTGGAACGGGGTGAACCGGTCCATCTCATAGGCCAGCACGCGGCCCAGCTCGTCGGCTGCGGCCAGCGGCAGCGTCACTTCGCGCTCCAGCAGCCATGAGGGGGGCGGGCGCAGCACCACGGGCAGATCCCGCCGGCGCTGCCGCGCCAGGGGCTCGGCCGGCGCGAAGCCGGCGTCGGCAAGGCTGAACCGGAGCCGCTCGGTCTCGCGCCGGTTCCGCCGCTCGCTGACGACGATCAGGGCATCCCCGCTGCCCGGCTCTGGACGCAGCGCGAAGACGAGCGCGTTGGCGGGGCCGGCGGGCGCGGCACGCCAGCGCGCCGGCACCAGGTCGCGCAACTGCGCGCCCCACCAGCTCAGGAAATGCCGCAATGTATTCATCGCCTTGGCCGTCGCCGTCCGCCGCCGCGCAGCCTGCTCCCGGCCATGGGTTCTCGGCAAGGGACGCCGCGCCTGATAAGATGGAGGGGCGACGGGAGAAAGACGAGACTGCGACATGCGCCCGGGCTGGCGGAGGGAGCGGGGCTTCACCCTTCTCGAAGTGCTGGTCGCCTTCATCATCGCCGCCCTGGCCCTGGGCGAGCTGTTCTCGGTCGCGGCAAGCGACCTCCACGCGGTGGCGGTGGCCAGCCGCACCGAGGAGGCCATCTCCCGCGCCCAGTCGCACCTCGCCGCGATCGACGCCCAGCCCGTGCTCGTCGCGGGCGAGCAGCAGGGCGAGGACGGCGGCGGCTATCACTGGGCGGTCCGCGTCGCCCAACGCGCCATCGCCGCGCCGGAGGCCGGGCCATCGCTC
>DATFDN010000306.1:0-4613 GCA_035252035.1 Acetobacteraceae bacterium
CGAGACCGGGCGCACGCGCGCGCCGTCCTGGAAGAACGAGGTCACGCTGCGCTCCATCGAGATGTTCACCGAATACGAGCCGGGCGCCTATCTCCCGTTCATCAGCCCGACGCCGCTCTTGATGGTCGTGGCGCTGGGCGACCACCTCACCGTCGCCGACGAGGCGCTCGCGGCCTATGAGCGCGCGCTCGCCCCGAAGCGCCTTGCCACCCTGAAAGGCGGGCATTTCGACGCGTACGTGGCGGATTTCGACGCGGCCTCGGAGGCAGCGGCGGGGTGGTTCACCGAGCATCTTCTGTGAGGCTCCTCGGACCGGAGAATGAGGCGGTACCCAGCGAGTCGTTGCTCCACCTCTCCCGCTGTGCGGGAGAGGTGCAAGTGACAGCGAACTCTACGCTCGTGTCCGCTCCAACCCCTTCCAGTCGAACGTTATGCCGTGGCCGGGCCGGTCCGGCGCGAGAGCGAAACCCTCTTCGATCACCAGAGGCTCGGCGATGTAGCGATCGAGCCCGAAGCCGTGCGCCTCCAGGTACGATCGGTTGGGGACGGCGGCGAGCAGATGCACGGTCGCGTCGTGCGCGCCGTGCGTGGTGACGGGCAAGTTGAACGCCTCGGCCAAGTGCGCGATTTTCATGAACGGGGTGATGCCGCCGCAGTTGGTGACGTCCGGCTCGGGATAGGTCACGCCGCCCGCCGCGATCAGGTGGCGGAACTCCCAGAGCGTGCGCAGGTTCTCGCCCGAGGCGATGGGCAGGCCGCCCTCGCGGACCACGCGCGCCTGACCGCTCATGTCGTCGGGGATGACCGGCTCTTCCAGCCAGACCGGTGCGAAAGGCTGGAAGGCCCGCGCGGCGCGGATCGCCTCGTCGGCGGACCATTTCATGTTGGCGTCCGCCATCAGCGGAAACCCGTCGCCGAGATGCTCGCGCATGGCGCGGACGCGCTCGACATCCTCGGAGAGCCTCTTTCGTCCGACCTTCATCTTGATGGCGCGGAAGCCCTTCCGGAGGTTGTCGTCGGTCTGGCGGAGCAGCTTGTCGAGCGGGAAGTCGAGGTCGATGCCGCCGGCATAGCAAGGGACGCGGGGATCGTGGCCGCCCAGCAGGGTCCACAGCGGCTGGCCGAGACGCTTGGCCTTGAGATCCCACAGCGCCATGTCCAGGGCCGATTGGGCGAGGACGGTGGGACCGCCGCGCCCGCCATAGTGCTGCCCCCACCAGATCGTCTGCCAGATCTGCTCGATGCGTTCGGCCTCCGAGCCGATGATCTGGTCCGGGATGTCGCGCTTCAAGATGGCATCGATCGCAGCGCCGTTGCGTCCGCACGTGTACGTGTAGCCGACCCCCTCGGCGCCGTCCGCGTCGCGCAGGCGCAACGTGTTGAGCTCGAAGTCGAGCATGGTGCCGTGCGTGCTGTCGCTGAGGGTCGTTTCCAGCGGCACGCGGTAATAGCCCGATTCGAGGGATGCGATCGCGGGCATGGCCCTTATCCCGGTGCCCTGGGATCGACCACCTCGTCATTGGGCTCGTTGGGGTTCGTGTGGACCGGGGGCTCGGCGCTCCCCTGGCCGGGCGGCTTCGGCTTCGCGGCGGGCTCGGTCGGGTTCTTGGCCTTCTGGTTGTCCTCTGGCTTCGTCATGGTCGCCTCCTCCTTGGCTTTCCGAAGAACACGCGCCCTGGGGCGAAAGTTGCCACCGTCCGCGTGCTTGACGTGGCAAGCAGTCTCCACCGAGGATCGCGGCAAGGACAATGGGGAGGATCGACCATGCGCAGTTCCCGTCGCGCGATCCTGGCGGCCCCGCTCGCGGCGCTCGGCGCCTCGCTGCTCGCCCGCGCCGGGCTGGCGGAGGAGGCCAAGACGCCGGGCGTCACCGCCTCCGACATCAAGATCGGCCAGACCATGCCCTATAGCGGCCCGGCGTCCGCCTACGCGCAGGTCGGCCGCGCCGAGGCCGCCTATTTCCGCACGATCAACGCGGCCGGCGGGGTGAATGGGCGGACGATCACCCTGATCAGCCTCGATGACGGGTACAGCCCGCCCAAGGCGGTCGAGCAGACCCGCCGCCTGGTCGAGCAGGAGCACGTGGCGGCGATCTTCGGCACGCTCGGCACGCCGATCAACATGGCGATCCGGAGATACCTCAACCAGAACCACGTGCCGCAGCTCTTCGTGGCGGCCGGGTCGGACAATTTCGCGTCGCCCAAGACGGCACCCTGGAGCATCGGCTGGCAGCCAACGCTGCGCACGGAGGCGATGTTCTACGCCCGGCACGTTCTCGCCAAGACGCCGAACGCCAAGATCGCGGCGATCTATCAAAATGATGATTTCGGCAAGGGCCTGCTGGGCGGCCTGAAGGAGGGTCTGGGCGACCGGGCGGGCGAGATGATCCTCGCCGCCGAAAGCTTCGAGGCAACCGATCCGACGATCGACTCGCAGGTCATCGCCATGCACGGCTCGGGGGCGGACACGGTGTTCCTGTTCGCCTACGCCAAGCAGGCGGCCCAGGCGATCCGCAAGATCGCCGACCTCAACTGGCACCCGGAGCGGTACCTCCATCTCGGCTCCGCCTCGGTGGCGGCGACGTTCATCCCGGCGGGATTGGCGCAATCGACGGGGATCATGACCGCTGGGTTCCTCAAGGATGTCGCCGATCCGCAATGGGCGGACGATCCGGACGTGAAGGCGTGGCGCGTGTGGCTGCGCGCCGCCATGCCGGAGGCCGACGAGAAGGACAGCCTGAACGTCGCCGGCTATTCCTACGCCCAGACGCTGGTTCAGGTGCTGAGCCAGTGCGGCGACGATCTGAGCCGGCCCAATATCATGCGGCAGGCGACCAACCTGCACGATTTCCGCCTGCCCATGCTGCTGCCCGGCATCCTGATCAACACGCGCCCGGACGATTACCGCGTCATCACCACCATGCGCCTCCAGCGGTTCACGGGGCGGGGGTGGGAGTTCCTGACGTAGCTTGGACGCGGGCTGGCGGCGGAATGCGCTGCGCTTTTCCGCCCTACGCTGTAGAGTAGGGCGGGATAGCGAAGCGCATCCCGCCACTTGGACAAGAAAGGCGATTCATGGCCGAAGCACAGCCGGTCCTGCTGCTCACCGGCGCCAGCCGGGGCATCGGGCACGCCGCGGTGAAGCGGTTCAGCGACGGCGGCTGGCGCGTGCTGACCATCTCGCGCCACCCCTTTGATCCGCGCTGCCCGTGGGAGGGGGGCGCGCGCAACCACATCCAGCTCGATCTTTCGGACATCGCCAATATCGAGGCGGCGGTTCCGCGCATCCGCGACATCGCGGAAGGGCGGCTGGACGCGCTCATCAACAACGCGGCGATCTCGCCCAAGACGCCGGAGGGGACCAAGATCCCCAGCCTCGCGATGCCGTACGCGGACTGGGTGCATGTCTTCAACGTGAACCTGTTCGCCGCCGTGGCGCTGGTGCAGGGGCTGAAGGATTATCTGCTCGCCTCGCGCGGCAGCGTGGTCAACATCACCTCCATCGTCGGCACCCGCGTCCATCCCTTCGCCTCCGCCGCCTATGCCTGCTCCAAGGCGGCGCTCGGCGCGTTGACGCGGGAGATGGCGAGCGAGCTGGGCGCGAGCGGGGTGCGGGTGAACGCCGTCTCGCCGGGTGAGATCGAGACCTCCATCCTCTCGCCCGGCACCGACGACATCGTGGAGCGCCAGATCCCGATGCGCCGCATGGGCCAGCCGCGCGAGGTGGCGGAGCTGCTGTTCTTCCTCTGCTCGGACAAGGCGCGCTACATCAACGGCTCCGAAATGTTCATCGATGGCGGCCAGCACGTCTGATCGTTCTAGACAATAATTCCACATACGTATATATTATCCGGCGCCTCACCAGGACAGTGAGTGGCCCCGATGCTCGGCTTTGATCGCCCCCGCCTTCCGCTCCGTTCAACGCTGCTTCTGGTCCTCGCCGCGTCCGGATGCGCAGGCTCAGGGGGGCAGCCGGCGGGTGTCGCCACCGCCGCCCATCAGGCCGAGATCGAGGCCGCGATGGGCAATCCGTCAGCGGCGGTCGCCCTGCTCGGACGCAAGGCGGAGCAGGCGCCCTCCGATGCCGCCCTGCAATTCCGCTACGCGCGCGCCCTGGCCTCGTCCGGGCGGAGCGAGGAGGCCATCGCGGCCGCCCAAGCGGCGCGGGCGCGCGGGCAGCCATCGCGGCCGCTCGACCTGCTGATCGGCCGCCTGCAAATCCAGACGGGCGACGGGACGGGAGCGGAGCAGACCTTCCAGCGCCTGGCCGCGGACTATCCCGCCGACGCGGAGGCGCTGAACGGCCTTGGTCTCGC
Organism: Acetobacteraceae bacterium; assembly: GCA_035252035.1. Classification (GTDB taxonomy): domain Bacteria; phylum Pseudomonadota; class Alphaproteobacteria; order Acetobacterales; family Acetobacteraceae; genus DATFDN01. The sequence goes on from DATFDN010000306.1 coordinate 4,316, forward strand.
GCGCGTGCTGCGGGACGATCTGTCCGGCGCCGAGACCGCGTTCCGGCAAGCCGCCGCGCGCGCGCCCGGCGACATCGTCTGCCGCAACAATCTTGGCCTTGTCCTGGCGCTTGAGGGCCGGGACGACCTGGCGGTACCGATGCTCGAACGGCTCCGCCAGGAGGCGCCGGGCTCGCGCCGGGTGCGGCACAATCTCGCCCTCGCCTACGCGGCGGCGGGACAGACGGACGCGGCGCAGACGTTGTTGCAAGCCGATCTGCCGGAATCGGAGGCGGCGGAGATGGCGCGGGCCTATGCC
>DATFDN010000307.1:0-5036 GCA_035252035.1 Acetobacteraceae bacterium
GAGGTGGGGAACGCCGGTCCTCCGTGCAGGCGCGGCGATATCTCGTCGAGGATCTCCGCATTCTTCTCCAAAAGCGAACGACACGAGCCATGCTTCGCAATGCTTTCCAAGTCCTTCGCATGGACCCTCTCTGGAATCTCCCACCTCACCCCGACCCTCTCCGCCCCGCGGGGCGGAGAGGGAGCATGAATCAGTCACGCGCGATGTATGCATATCGCGAGCATGTAAGGGAGGCGCCACCAATGAAGGTAACAATGTTCCACTTCATGCCGTACCGGGATCTACCGGCCGACTTCGAAAAGCGGTACCCGTCGGCATGGGTCGATGCGCCCTGGTGGGAAGTGGCCGACGCCGAAAAGGTGAGCCAGTATTTCAACTGGTCGCTGGACGAATTGATGCTCGCGGCGAGGCTCGGGTTCGATGGCGTCGGAACCAACGAGCATCACCAGAATGCCTACGGCTTCATGTGCAACCCGAATTTGTTCGGCTCCATACTGGCCAAGATGACGCGTGACCAGGGTCTCGACCGGGTGGCGATCGTCCAGCTTGGCGCCACGATCTCCGCGACGATTCCGCCAATCCGCATCGCGGAGGAATACGCGGTGCTCGACTGCATCAGCGGCGGGCGCCTGATCGCGGGGCTGCCGCTGGGCCTGGGGTGCGATGCCAACGTGAGCTACGGCATTCCGCCGATCGAGCAGCGCGAGCGATGGCGCGAAGGCATCGATCTGATGCTGAAGGCGTGGACGGCGCGCGAATTCTTCGCCTGGAACGGCAAGTACTTCCAGCTTCCAAAGGTGAATCTATGGCCGAGGCCGGTGCAGACTCCGCATCCGCCCCTGCTGATTCCCGGCGCGGCAAGCTCCTCCACGTGGGACTACTGCAACGAGCGCGACCTTCCCTATGCCTATCTGAGCTATTTCGGCGGCAGGTCCGCCGAGAACGTCATGGACAGGTTCTGGGACCGCGCCGCCGGCAAGGGCAAGGATGCGAATCCCTACCGCGCCTCGTTCCTTCAGCTCGTGGGCGTGGCGGAAACCGACCAGGAGGCGGAGGAGACCTACGGGAAGCACATCGAGTATTTCTACCACAAGCTGCTGCACCTTCCGATGCACTACACCTCGCCGCCCGGGTACACAGACTACAAGAGCCTGCTGAACATCTTCTCGTCCGGGATGCTGCAATACGGCGACCTCGCCGTTGACCTGAAGCCCCTGTCCGCGAAGGACATGATGGAGAAGGGCTTCGTCGTCGTCGGAAGCCCCGCGACGGTTCGCGAGAAGCTGGAGGCGATGGTCAAGCGCCTGAATGTGGGCCACCTCATGACGGTCCTCCAGTTCGGCTCCATGCCGCACGAGCTGGCCGTGAGGAACATCGAGTTGTTCGGCCGCGCGGTCCTTCCTTCCCTCCAGAAGCTCTGGCGGAACGAGGCGTGGGAGAACCTGTGGTGGCCGAAGCGGCTGACCGAAGCCGCCCTGGTCCAGCCGGCCTAGGCCGTTCCGCAACCCAGTTCTGGAGCATGGCCATGAGCACACCCGAAACGAGAACCATCAAGATCCGGCACTGCGATTTCGAAGCGAAGGTGAAGGTAGGCGGCAACGGACCGCCTGTGCTCTATCTGCACACCGCGGGAGGGCCGCTCTGGGATCCGTTTGTCGATGCGCTCGCGCGCCGCTTCACCGTCTATGCGCCCGACCATCCGGGGACAGGCGAGACGGCGCGCGACTCGATCCACGCCGTCCGGACATTGTGGGATCTTGTCCTGATCTATGATGAACTGATCGACGCGCTGGGCCTGCGCGCCGTACCCATTGTCGGTGCCTCGTTCGGCGGCATGGTCGGTTGCGAGGTGGCCGCCCACCGCCCCGATCGCGTCAGCAAGCTCGTTCTCCTCGACCCGATCGGATTGTGGCGCGATGACAAGCCGGTTGCCCCCTACATGCTGATGCCGCCCGACCAGCTTGCGGCGACCTTGTTCCACGACACGACAGCCGAGCCAGTGCGAAGGTTTCTTCAGATGCCGGAGGATCCCAAGGCGCTGGCGGTCGCGATGGCGGACTCCGTATGGTCGCTGGGAGCCACTGGGAAGTTCGTCTGGCCGATACCCGACAAGGGACTGAGCAGGCGGATGCACCGGATCACCGCCCGCGCGTTGATCATCTGGGGCGAGCAGGACGCTTTGATCCCCGCCGCCTACGCCAAGGAGTTCGCCGACCGCATCGCCAACGCGCAGGTCAAGATCATCCCAGGTGCCGGGCATGTGCCACAGTGGGAGCGCCTCGAAGCCGTCGAGGCGCTTGTGACGGACTTCCTGAGCGCGTAGCGCGTTCGAATCAGGTTGAATTACGATCCGGCGAACCACAGCTCCACCTCTGCCGCTCGCGGGAGAGGTCGGCGACCCCCGGACCTGATCCGGGGGTCGCCGGGCAAGGATCTTGCCCGCGCGCCCTCACCCCTCGCGCAGGCGCGGCGGCCTCTCCCGCGAGCGGGAGAGGTGTAATGAGTGCGACCCAAAGGGAGTCGCTTGCAATCCGCGCGCCGGCCCCCAAACATCCTTTCATGCCCGGCTTCGACGCGCGCGTGAAGGCTGTCCTTGGTCCAACGAACACCGGCAAGACCCATCTCGCCATGGAACGCCTGTTGGCGCATAGCTCCGGCATCATCGGCTTCCCGCTGCGCCTCCTCGCGCGCGAGAATTACGATCGTATGGTGGCCCGCAAGGGAGCACGCAATGTCGCGCTGATTACCGGCGAAGAGAAGATCGTGCCCCCGACGGCGCGCTGGTTTTCCTGCACCGTTGAAGCCATGCCGCTCGACCGCGCGGCCGAGTTTGTCGCTGTTGACGAGATCCAGCTCTGCGCCGACCCCGACCGGGGCCATGTCTTCACCGACCGGCTGCTGCACGCGCGCGGCTTGGTCGAAACCATGTTCATGGGTGCCGAGACGATCCGGCCGCTGCTGCACCGGCTGGTGCCGCAGGTCAGCGTGGAGACGCGGCCCCGCCTGTCGAACCTGACCTTCACCGGCCCGGCCAAGCTCACCAAGCTCCCCGCCCGCAGCGCCATCGTCGCGTTCAGCGCCGCCGAGGTCTACGCGATCGCCGAGCTGATCCGCCGCCGGCGCGGCGGCTGCGCGGTGGTGATGGGGCGGCTCAGTCCCCGCACCCGCAACGCCCAGGTCGCGCTGTATCAGAACAAGGAGGTCGATTTCCTGGTGGCCACCGACGCGATCGGGATGGGCCTGAACATGGACGTCGATCACGTGGCCTTCGCCGGCATGACCAAGCATGACGGCCACCGCGTCCGTCGCCTCACCCCGGCCGAGGTCGCCCAGATCGCCGGGCGGGCAGGGCGCGGGATGCGCGACGGCACATTCGGCACCACGGCCGAGTGCCCGGACATCCCCGAGGAGATGGTCGCCCAGGTCGAGGCGCACAGCTTCGAGGCGCTGGACTATCTTTGCTGGCGCAACGGCGATCTCGCATTCGGGCATGTCGATGCGCTGCTCGAAAGCCTGCTCGCCCCGCCGCCCCGGCCGGGCCTGGTCAAGGGCAACGAGGCGTCCGACTTGGCGACCTTGGCGGCGTTGGCGCGCGATCCCGAGATCAGGCGGCTCGCGCGCGGGCGCACCATGGTCCGCACGCTGTGGGAGGTGTGCCAGATACCGGATTTCCGCAAGCTCGCCGATGAGACCCACAACCGGCTGTGCGCGCGCATCTTCACCCACCTGGCGACCGAGCGCCGGGTGCCGGCCGATTGGCTGGCGGCGCAGATCGCCGGCCTGGCCCGGCCCGAGGGCGACATCGACACCCTGATGCAGCGCCTGGCCGGGGTGCGGGTCTGGTCCTATATCGCCGCGCGCCCGGACTGGGTCCGGGACGCCACCACCTGGCAGTGCCGCGCCCGCGAGGTGGAGGATTTGCTGTCGGACGCGTTGCACGAGCAGCTCACGGCGCGGTTCGTGGACCGCCGCGCCGCGCACCTGATGCGCCGCCTGGACGAGGCCGAGGGCGCCGACCTGCTATCGGCCGTGACCCATCGCGGCGAGGTGGTGGTCGAGGGACATCTCGTGGGCCATGTCGCCGGCTTCGGCTTCGTCCCCGACCCGACGGCGGCCGGCGAGGAGCGGCGCCTCGTGCTGCGCGCGGCGCGGCGGGCGCTGCGGGAAGAGATGCCGAGGCGGGTCGCCGAGGCGGAGGTCGCGGCGGACTCGGCGTTCAGCCTGACGCCGGATCACCGGCTCCTGTGGGTCGCTCGCGGCGACGCGGACGCCTTTCCGATCGGCCGCCTGCGCCCTGGCGTGAGCCCGCTGCGCCCGCGCGTCGAGATCCTCGACAGCGAATTCCTGGATGGCGCCCGGCGGGAGCGGTTGCGGGCCAGGCTGCAACGCTGGATCGGCGATGCGATCCGCGCCGATCTGGCGCCGCTGTTCGAGGCCGTGTCGCGGGCCGAGACGGATGGCGCGCTGCGCGGCCCACTGCATCGGTTGCAGGAGGCGCTGGGGCTGATCCCCGGAGCGGAGGCGGGGGCCGATCCCGAATTGCGCCGGCAGCTCAAGGCGTTCGGGGTCAAGGCGGGGCGGTTCGCGCTGTTCCTGCCTGCCCTGCTGAAGCCTCGGGCCGCGGCAATGCGTGCCGGCCTGTGGGCGCTGCAACACGGCGTCCCGACACCGGGCTTGCCTGGCGCGGGGCTGGTCTCGCTCCCCACGCCGCCTGACTGGCCGCACGGATTCGCCGAGGCGATGGGCTGGTTGGAGGCCGGGCCAGTGCTGATCCGCCTGGATGTGGCCGAGCGTGTCGCGGCCGAGCTTGTCTGGGCGGCGCGGCGCGGCGCCGTCGCGCTGCCGGCGGGTCTTGCCTCCCGCTTCTCCGTCGCGGCGGAAGTGTTGCCTGTTGTGCTGCGTCGGCTTGGCCTGCGGGTGATGCCGGGTGGCAGCCTGGTGGCGGATGTCTACGGCCCGCCAGCGCCTCCCATGCTGCTGCCGCCTCGCCGGCGCCGGCTGGCCCGGCCGGACCGCCCAGCCACGGCCGGACACGC
>DATFDN010000308.1:0-4324 GCA_035252035.1 Acetobacteraceae bacterium
CGCAGCTCATCGAGCTGGATTCTCGGCTGCGCGAATACGGGCCTGAGGCCGAGCCGATCCGCGGACTGGTACGGCAATATACGGCGGCGGCGATCGCCTCGACGTGGCCGGACGAGCCCGCGCCCAAGGGGGTCTATCCCACGCACCTCACCCAGATCACGCCCGACTCCCTGGAAGCCCCGCGGCTTACCGAGCTGCTGATGCAGGCCGATGCGATGGTCGAGCAATTGGCGCCGGCGAACCGCTTTCAAACGCACGTGACCTCGCTTGTCCAATCGGCGATGCAGGCAACCCTGCAAGCACGATGGGCGGTGATCGAATCGGCGGTCCCGACGATCTCCTGGCCATTTCTTCTGCTCCTGATGTTCTGGCTGATCGTCATTTTCATGATATTCGGCCTGACTTCGCCGCGAAACGGCGTGATCCATGCCGTCATCCTGCTATCGGCGATGTCGGTCGCCTCCTCGTTGTACCTGATCCTCGACCTCGATACGCCGTTCAGCGGTTTCATGTCGGTGTCCAGCCAGCCGATGCGGGACGCCCTGCTGCACATGGACCAGCCTGTTCGGTGGCTTCCACCCCAATGAAAAGGCACCCTGCCATCCCAACCGATCAGCGCGACGGCGCAAGCGCGGCTTGCAACTCCATCCACTCCCGCTTGCTCAACCCGCTTTGCGCCTGCTCGACCGCCTCCCCGGCCAGCATCCGGCGCAGCACGGCGAGCATCGGCCCCGATAGGGTGGCGCCGTCCAGGCGGTAATCGACGAATGCCTGGAAGGCTATCGGCACCCAGGCGCGCACCGTCTCCAGCATCGCCTCCGCGTAGGCGCGGATCTCGTACTGGGCGTGCGGAGCGGCGCGCAGCGACAGGAAGTGCAGCAAATTGTGCAGGTCACATTTCCAGTACCATTGCGTGTAGGTGTTCAGCGTCAGGTTCATGCGGGCAAGTTCCCGCGCCAGGCCCGCACGCTCGGGATCGGCGGGGCGGCCCGGCTCGTCCTCGTTCAGCATCCAGGCGTAGTCGTCGTAGCAGCGGCCCGCGTCGCTGCGCAGCAGATCGAGCACCCGCGCCGCCTCCTCGGCCCCCAGGACCGCGCCCCGCCCCTGCCGGTTGCTGGCGGACTGCGCCGCCAGATGCTCGGGGGCGGGGATGTAGAACTCCCGGTCCAGCACCGAGTAGCGGGCGGAGTACTCGTTCACGTTGGCGGTCCGGTGCCGGATCCATTGCCTGGCGACGAAGATCGGCAGCTTCACGTGGTACTTGATCTCGCACATCTCAAATGGCGTCGAGTGGCGGTGGCGCATCAGATAGCGGATCAGACCGGCATCCTCCGACACCCGCCTGGTACCGCGTCCGTAGGAGACCCGCGCGGCCTGGACGATGGCGCCGTCGTCACCCATGTAGTCGATGACGCGCACGAAGCCGTGGTCCAGCACCGGCAGCGGCTGGAACAGCAGCGCCTCCAGCGCCGGCACGCTGGGCCGCAGGGTCTGCACCGGGCGGGTCCGCGCGGCCTCGATCTCCTGGCGCTGCTCCTCGGTCAGCCGCATCGGATGGGACTCCACATTCCGGTTCCGCGCGCTTATATGAGCCTCGCCAGCGACGGTTGGCTACGGCGATAAACGGCTGATGGAATAAGCGTAGTGGACCCGGGGGCAGTGCCCGGCGCCTCCACCATAGGGGGGCGAAACAGGCTCGACACGCGCGGTAAAGATCCGCCTTTCGCCCGGCATGGTTCCGCCGTTATCGGGCCATTCGACAAGTGCCAACGACAACGGTAAGGCACTCGCTGTCGCTGCATAAGCGATAAGCGCGGTTCGGGGGGCACCGGGCAACAGAAGCCCCCTACTCTACTGCCCATTTGGTCTCTGGCCAAGGATCGGCGAGCACGGTAAGTCTCCGCGATGACGGATGAACACACTCCTCCGGTCGAAAGCCTGCTGCCTTATGAGGATTGGACCGAGGCGGCCATGCGCGAGGTCGTGGCGCGCGCGCTCTCCCATGTCGCCGAGAACGGCCTGCCGGGCGATCACCATTTCTATATCACCTTTCGCACCGACTATCCCGGCGTGGTGATCCCACCGCGCCTGCGCGCGCAGTACCCGCGGGAGATGACCATTGTCCTCCAACACCAGTTCTGGGACTTGCGGGTGCATCCCGAGGCACGGCTGATGACCGTCGGGCTATCCTTTGGCGGCGTCCCGTCCACACTAACGATCCCCTTGGGCGCCATCATCGCCTTCGCCGACCCGTATGTTCGCTATGGAATGCGCTTTCGCCCCGAGGGCCGGGCCGAGGGCGAGGCTTCCGTCGAGGAACCTGCCCCGCCGCCTCGCCCGACGGCCTTGCACCCTGTTCCGGAAGCGAAGGAGGACAGCCCCGAAACCGAAGCTCCGGCGAGCCCACAGGTGGTTAGTCTCGACGCTTTCCGCCGCCGCCCGCCTAGCAAGGATTGATCCGCCCATCCCATGAGGAGAGCGTGATGAACGCCATTCCCCGCCCGTCCGGGTTTGTCTACGCGCCCATGTTCCCGCTCGGAGCCGATCAGACTCCATGGCGCAGGCTCGCCCTCTCCGGCGTCCGCGTCGCGTCGTGCGATGGCGAAAGCGTGCTGCGGATCGCACCGGAGACGCTGACGGAGCTGGCCTTTCAGGCGTTCCGGGACGTCTCCCACCTGCTGCGCCCGAGCCATCTACGCCAGTTGCGGGCCATTCTGGACGATCCGGAGGCGTCCGCCAACGACCGGTTTGTGGCGCTCGATCTGCTCAAGAACGCCAATATCGCCGCCGGCGGGGTGCTGCCCATGTGCCAGGACACCGGCACCGCCCTTGTTTTCGGCAAGAAGGGCCAGCGCGTCTGGGTGGAGGGCAACGAGGAGGAGGCGCTCGCCCTTGGGGTGCATCGCACCTACACGGAAAGCAATCTCCGCTACTCCCAGATGGCGCCCCTATCGATGTTCGAGGAGGTCAACACCGGCAACAACCTGCCGGTGCAGTTCGATATCATGGCTGCCCCCGGCCCGGACCATGCCGACGAATTCCACTTGATGTTCGTGGCCAAGGGCGGTGGGTCGGCGAACAAGACTTTCTTGTTCCAGGAAACGCGCGCCATCCTCTCGCCCGAGCGGCTGCTGAAGTTCCTGGAGACGAAGATCAAGACGCTCGGCACCTCGGCCTGCCCACCATACCATCTCGCCATCGTCATCGGCGGCACCTCGGCCGAGCTGACCCTCAAGACGGTCAAGCTCACCTCCACGCGCTGGCTCGATACCCTTCCCGCCAGCGGCAGCCGGGCCGGGCACGCGTTCCGCGACCTGGAGATGGAGCGCGAGGTCCACGCCCTGACCCGCTCGCTTGGAATCGGCGCGCAGTTCGGGGGCAAGTATTTCTGCCACGATGTCCGGGTGATCCGCCTGCCCCGCCACGGGGCCAGCCTGCCGGTCGGGATCGGCGTCTCCTGCTCGGCGGACCGGCAGATCCTGGCGAAGATCACACCCGAGGGCGTGTTCCTGGAGCAGCTTGAGGCCGATCCCGCCAAATATTTGCCGGAGACCACAGAGGCGCATCTCGATTCCGAAGCGGTGGCGGTCGATCTGAACCGGCCGATGGAGGAAATCCTCGCGCAGTTGTCGGAATACCCGGTCAGGACACGGCTTGCCCTGAGCGGGACGATGGTGGTGGCGCGCGACATCGCCCATGCCAAGCTGAAGGAGCGGCTCGATTCGGGCGCGGGCCTGCCGGGTTACATCAAGGACCATCCCGTGTATTACGCCGGCCCCGCCAAGACGCCCGAGGGCTACGCCACGGGCAGCTTCGGCCCGACCACCGCCGGGCGCATGGACAGCTACGTGCCCGAGTTCCAGGAGGCGGGCGGCTCGCTGGTGATGCTGGCCAAGGGCAACCGATCCAGGGCGGTGCGCGCTTCGTGCCGGGTGCATGGCGGCTTCTATCTCGGCAGCGTCGGCGGCCCCGCCGCCCGGCTGGCCCAGGACTGCATCCGCAAGGTCGAGGTGCTGGAATATCCCGAGCTCGGCATGGAAGCGGTCTGGCGCATCGAGGTCGAGAACTTCCCCGCCTTCATCGTCATCGACGACAAGGGCAACGATTTCTACGACGGGCTGGAGTAAGGCTTGAGATGCGCTTCGCGATTGACCGGATCGACCATGTGGTGCTGAACGTCCGTGACGTGGAGAAGGCCGCCGCCTGGTACGAGGGCGTTCTTGGGATGCGGCGCGAGGTCTTCGGCCCGGAGCGGCGGGTCGCGTTGCTGTTTGGCGGCCAGAAGATCAACCTGCGCCCAATCTCGGCCGATCCGGACGAATGG
>DATFDN010000309.1:0-6457 GCA_035252035.1 Acetobacteraceae bacterium
GCGCGAATAGGCGAGCACGCCGCATCCCGTCGCCGCGGCGAGCCGGGCTGGGAAATCGCGCCACAGGCCGACCGAGCCCAAACCCTCGTGCAGCAGCACGAGCGTGGGCGCGGCCTCGGGTCGCGCTCCCCACCAAGCGGCCTCCAACCGGCCCGCCGGCAAGTCGATACGGTTCATGGAGCGTCGCGCAACCTGTACCGCTGGACCTTGCCGGTGGCCGTCTTGGGCAGGCTCTCCACGACCTCCACCCAGCGCGGATACTTCCAGACGCCGATCCGCGCCTGGACATGCGCCTTCAGCGCCTCGGCCAGCGTCTCGGCGGAATCAGCGGACTGGTCCGGGCGCAGCACGACGAACGCCTTGGGCTTAACAAGGCCATCCGCGTCGGCGTGCCCGACCACCGCAGCCTCCTGCACGGCCGGATGGGCGATCAACGCCTCCTCCACCTCGAAGGGCGAGACCCAAATGCCGCCCACCTTCATCATGTCGTCGGCGCGGCCACAATAACGATAGTAACCGTCCACCCGCGTGTACGTGTCGCCGGTATGCACCCATTCCCCCCGGAAGGTCCGCCGCGTCTTGTCGCGCTGGTTCCAGTACCCCTCGGCGGCGCTCGGGCCGGAGACGATCAACTCGCCCATCTCGCCCTCCGCCACCTCGGCGCCCGTCGGGTCGATGATCCGCAGCGTGTAGCCAGGGACGGGCAGGCCGGTGGTGCCGTAGCGCACGGCGCCAGGCCGGTTCGAGAGGAAGATGTGGAGCATCTCCGTGCTGCCGAGCCCATCCAGGATCTCCGTCCCGACGGTCGCTTCCCAGCGCTGGCCGATCTGCTCGGGCAGCGCCTCGCCGGCCGAGATGCAGCGGCGCAACCGCGCCGATCCGGCGCCGCGCCCCAGCTTGGGATGCGCCAGCAGCGCGGCGTACAAGGTCGGCACGCCGCCGAAGATCGTCGGCTGGAACCGCCGCATGGTGGCGAGCACCGCGTCCGGCGTCGGACGGTCCGGCAGCAGGACGGCGGCCGCGCCCACCGACATCGGAAAGGTCATCGCGTTGCCGAGCCCGTACGCGAAGAAGAGCTTGGCGGCCGAGAACACCACGTCGTCGGCCTGGATGCCGAGCACCTGCGCGCCATAGGTTTCGGCGGTGGCGCGCAGGCTGCCATGGACGTGCCGCACTCCCTTGGGCAGCCCGGTCGATCCGGAGGAATAGAACCATACTCCCGGCTCGTCCTCGGACGCGGGCACGGGCGCCATGTCAACCCTGCCGCTGGCGAGCAGGACGGGTAACGCGACTTCCCCCTCCCGCACCGACGGGGCGCCGCCGTCGATCGCCGCGACGATCACATGCCGCAGGTGCGGCGTGTCGCGCAGCACCGGGCGCAGCGCGTCGAGCAGCGGCGCCGAGACCACCAGCGCCTCGGCCCGGCTGTCCGAGAGCACGTAGCCCGTCTGCTCGGGCGTGAGCAGCGTGTTGACCGGGACCGGGATGGCCCCGGCCCGCATCGCGCCCCAGAAGGCGATCGGGAAGTCCACCGTGTCGAGCATGACGAGCGCGACGCGGCGCTCCGCTCCCACGCCGAGCGCGCGCAACGCCGTGGCGAACCGGCTGGTCGCAGCGCGCAGACCACCGTATGTCAGGCGCCGGCTCGGATCGACGAAGACGAGCGCGCCGCCATGCCCGGCTTCCGTGTGCCGGTCAATGAACCAGGCGACCGCGTTCCCGTTCGGCTTGCTCATCCCGCGCCCTCCCGAACCGGTTGTCGCCGGGCTGGCGCGCGCGATCAAGCGGTGGGAGCCTCCGCCGGCGCGGGCTCGGGCGCGGCCTGCGGCTCGGGGACTTGCGCCGGCGTCTCGACAACGTCTCGCAGAGCCTGATGGGCGCGGCGCAAGGCGATGGAGGCTTGCTCATCGGGCTCCAGCGCGAGCAGTAGGACCGAGCGGCCCGTCACCTCGTACTCCTCGCCGCTCCGCACCTCTAGCCTGCCCTGGCCCTCGGGAACGTTGGTGTCGATCAGCCGCCGCCACCGCGACCCGCCCACCACCTCTGGAATCCGGAAGCGCACCACGTCATGGTGCGCGTTCAGCACAAGCAGCGCCGTCGCGTCCATCGACGGGCGCTTGATGCCGCTCGCCTGCGCGCGTCCGTCCAGCAACATGCCGAAGCACCGCGCATTCGGGTCGTTCCACTGTTCGTCGCCCATGTCGGTCGCGGCGGGCGTCAACCAGCGAACGTCCCGCACGTCCAGGTCGGCGTTGTACTCGCCCGTGAGGAAACGGTTGCGGCGCAGGATGGGAAAGGCGTTGCGCACCCCGATCAGCTTGCGCACGAAATCGATGAGCTGCCGGTTGTACTCGTCGATCTCCCAGTTCACCCAGCTTATCTCGTTATCCTGGCAGTACGCGTTGTTGTTGCCCTGCTGGGTCCGGCCGAACTCATCGCCGGCAAGCAGCATCGGCGTGCCTTGGGACAGCAGCAGCGTGGCGAGCAGGTTGCGCTTCTGGCGGTCGCGCAGGTCGAGAATGTCGGGATCGTCCGTCGGCCCCTCCACTCCATGATTCCACGAGTAGTTGTTGTTCGTCCCGTCGTTGTTGTCCTCGCCATTCGCCTCATTGTGCTTCTCGTTGTAGGAAACGAGGTCTTGCAGGGTGAAGCCGTCATGGGCGGTGATGAAGTTCACGCTTGCCCATGGTTTGCGGCCCCGATGGTTGAACGCGTCCGCCGATGCGGCGAGCCGTGTGGCAAGGTCCGGGAGCTTGCCGTCATCACCTTTCCAGAAAGCGCGAACAGTGTCGCGGAACTTGTCGTTCCACTCGGCCCAGCCCGGCGGGAAGCCGCCTACCTGGTACCCACCAGGGCCGATGTCCCACGGTTCGGCGATCAGCTTGACCTGCGACAGCACCGGATCTTGCAGGCAGGAGACAAGGAAACCGTTGCCCTGATCGAACCCGGTCGCCTCGCGGCCGAGGATGGTCCCCAGGTCAAACCGGAAACCATCGACATGCATTTCCGTGACCCAGTAACGGAGCGAGTCCGTGACCATTTGCAAGGCGCGCGGGTGGTCAAGGTTGAGGGTGTTCCCGGTTCCCGTGTCGTTGATATAGTAGCGCGGGTTGTCGGGCAGCAGGCGATAGTAGGTGGCGTTGTCGATACCCCGGAACGACAGGGTCGGCCCGCGCTCGTTGCCCTCCGCCGTGTGGTTGTACACGACATCCAGGATCACCTCGAGCCCGGCATCGTGCAGGCGGGCCACCATTTCCTTGAACTCGGAGAAGACGAAGGCCGGGACGGCGGCGTAGCGCGGGTCGGGCGCGAAGAATCCGATCGAGTTGTAGCCCCAGTAATTGGTCAGGCCCTTGTCGAGAAGGTAGCTGTCATTGACGAAGGTGTGGACGGGCAGCAGCTCGACCGAGGTGACGCCGAGCGAGCGGATGTAATCGACGACATCTTTCTGACCCAGGCCGGCATAGGTGCCGCGCAGATGGGACGGGACCGCCGGATGCAGCTTGGTATAGCCGCGCACATGCAGCTCATAGGCGATGGCGCGCTCCCAGCGCACCTCCGGCCGGCGCTCGCGTCCCCAGGTGAAGGCGGGATCGATCACTCGGCATTTCGGGACATAGGGCGCGCTGTCGTGCTCGTCGAAGGTGAGATCGTCGCCCTCCGCGCCGATCGTGTAACCGAAGCAGGCATGGTCCCAGCGCAGCTCGCCCACATGCGCCTTCGCATAGGGATCGAGCAGGAGCTTGTTCGGATTGAAGCGGTGTCCGGCCTGTGGCTCGTAGGGACCATGAACGCGGAACGCGTAGATCGTGCCGGGGCGGGCATCCGGCAGGTAGCCGTGAAAAATCTCGTTCGTGTATTCGGGCAGCTCGATCCGCTCCAGCTCGGTCGTGCCCGCGTCGTCGAACAGGCACAGCTCGACCTTGGTGGCATGGGCCGAGAACAGGGCGAAATTGACGCCCAGCCCGTCCCAGGTCGCGCCAAGCGGAAAAGGCGTGCCCTCGCGAAGGCGGGACTTCAGGATGGCGGGGGGCATGAGGTGAGTACTCCAAGCGGTGCGAGTGCAAAATGCGGTACGGAGCCGTAAGGTTCCCTTAACTTGGCGCGCGCTCCGCGTCAGCGCAGGATCTGATAGTGGATTCTGAGCGTGAGTGGGACTGAAGCGGCGGCGTCCGCCGGCAGCGCGGGCAGGCGAGCACCGCGGAAGACGCCGAGCGCGGCCATGTCAAGCCATTGCGAGCCGGAGCGCTCGGCCAAGGCCACGCGCGCGACTTGTCCGTTGCGCAGTATGACAAGGTCGAGGACCACATCACCCTGCTGGCCGTTCTCTCCAGCCTGTGGGGGATAATAGCCGTGCCTGTCCCACCAGGCGGCGAAGCGATTGTACCAGTCTGGCCCCACCTCCTTGTTGTCGGTGCGGCCGAATATCTTGGTGTCCACCGCGCCGACGACCCCTTCGCCGAGCGAGACATCGATGCCGCGACCCGCGCGGCGCTGCGGGGACGGCCGCGGTGCCGGGGTGCCCAGCGAGTATGTCATGGGGGCGGGAAAGGCCGGGTGCGGCGCCAATTGCGGGAAGGCCGGCTTGACCGCTTCCTCGGGTATTTCGAAGCGAGGCAGCGCGGGTTCGGCCGGGACAGGGAGGATCAGCGACATCTCGGGAGCGGCGCTCGGCGGTGTCGCAGGTGCGGCCGGTGCCGGGGCCGGGGCGGGAGGCGACGCGGGCGCGGATTCCGGCGGCGTTTCGGATCGTTCTCGCGGCTCCGGCGCGGCGACGCTGGGTTTGGCGGCTCCGCCGGTGTCGGGCACGACCTCGAAGGCGGGCGGGGGGAGCCACTCCGGCAGCTCGGTCCTGTGGCGGGCGAGCAGAACCACGAGGGCGAGCAGGAGGGCATGGACCAGGACCGAGACGGCGAGCGAGGGCGCGAGGCGGCGGCGCTTGATCGCCGCCCCCGCAAGCCCCTGCCGTGCCGGGATGGAGGCCCCCGCCGTCATTCTCTACTCGGCGGCGATCGCCTCCGGCGCACCAAGCTCGGCGATGCGCGGAGCCACTTCGCGGGCGAACAGCTTGATGTTCTCGACCGTGTCCCTGTGGTCGAGCAACCCTCCCTGCCCGAAGAACAGCAGGTGCCCGACGCCGCCCATGCGGATGTTGAAGTCGCGGATCTGCGCGACAACGTCATCGGGCGTTCCGGCGAACACGGTGTCATTCGCCATCAGATCCTCGACACTCGCCGCCATCGCATCGATTGGCCGGCCGTGCCGGTCGGCGATGATGCTCTTGGGGCGCTTGCCCAACTTCATCGCCGCCACGTTCGCGTTCAGCGAATTGTAGCCGGGCGGGTTGATGAACGGCTCGGCGACGATCGGCGAGGTGCGGACGTAGCCGGCGATCAGGTCGGCGCGGCGCAGGCCCTCGTCGCGCGTGTGCCCGACGCCCACGATGGCGGCGTAGGCGATCCGGTCGGGACCGGCTTCCCGGCCGAGTTCCCGCGCGCGGCCGCGATAGGCGTCGAACATCGGCTTGGCAATACCGCCGGAGAGCAGGGTGGCAACCACATGCCCGCGCTCGGCCGCCGCGCGGCCGGTCTCTACGCTGAGGCCCGTAATCCAGATCGGCGGCGTCGGCTGCTGGATGGGCCGGGGCCAGATATTGACATTTCGATAATGGAAGAACTCGCCCTCCCAGGAGAATGGACCGTCGGTGGTGGACAGCGCCTTGAGAATGAGGTCGTGCGCCTCCCAGTAGCGGCGCATGAGGCGGGCCGGATTGGAGTTGGCGGGCGCGATCTCGTACGGCGCCCCTTTCACCAGGCCGAGTTCCGTCCGCCCGCCCGAGAGCACGTCGAGCCAGGCCGCCTCTTCGGCCACGCGCACCGGGTCCGGGCGGTTGGCGATCGGGTTGCCGAGCGCGAGGAGGCGGGCGCGCTTGGTCTCCCGCGCGATGATCGCGAGCGCCATCGGCACCGAGACCGTCATGCAGGTCGCGGTGCTGTGGTGCTCGTTGACCATGATATCCAGTCCCTCCTCGTCGCACAGGGCGAACTCGTCGAGGTAGCGGTTGAGCAGGCCGTGCGCGATCTGAGGATCGACGACGCCATTCGGCAGCACTACCCGCATACTGCCGCGCGCCAACCCGGCGTCCCAAGCGGGGTGATACGCCATTTCAGAGAAGTACCAGCTTCGCATGTGCGGGTTTCTCCGCGTCAGGATCGGTTCGCGAAGGCGTCGAGGAGCGCGGCGGCGCGGGCTGGCTGTTCCCAATGCGGGTAGTGTCCAGCATCGGCGATCACCTCCAGCCGGGCGCCGGGAATGGCATCCCGCCATCCCTCGCCATAGGCGGGCGTCACGATACCATCCTTCGCGCCCCAAATCAGCAAGGTTGGGATGTCGATGCGGTGCAGCCAGCGGCGCAGGCGCGGGTTGTGCATGTAGGGCTTCCAACCAAACACCAGCA
>DATFDN010000310.1:0-6064 GCA_035252035.1 Acetobacteraceae bacterium
AGCCCGCCCTTCTCCGCCGTGGCGCCTTCCGCCGCGAGATCGCGCGCCTCGCCCGCGAGATCGTGCCCGCGATCGCCGAGGCGCGCGCGCCCGCGAAAGGCTGGTGGCGGCGATGAACGCGCCAGGAGGCTTCGGCCGTCGCGCCAGGGAGGCTCCGGCGCCGGCCAGCGTATCCGCGCCGAGCCGCCCGGAGCCGCCCTCCTCGCTCTCCGAGCTGCGCGCCCTGTGCCTCGCGCGCCTTGATCCGTCCTCGGTGAGCGGCGCCACGCCGGAGCGGCTGTCGCTCGAAATCGAAAGCCTGCTCGCCGGGATCGCCGACGAGAACCGCATCCAGCTCAACGGGCGCGAGCAGCGCCAGCTCGCCTCCGAGCTGGTGCATGACATGCTCGGCCTGGGGCCGCTGGAGCCGCTGCTCGACGACGAGACGATCACCGATATCATGGTCAACGGCCCGGACCGAGTGTTCGTCGAGCAGCGCGGCAAGCTCGTGCTCTCGCCCGTGCGTTTCCGCGACGCGGCGCATGTCGCCAACATTGGCCAGCGCATCGCCGCCGCCGTGGGCCGCCGCGTCGATGAGAGCAGCCCGATGGTCGATGCGCGGCTCGCCGACGGCTCGCGCGTCAACATCGTCTTCCCGCCGTTGGCGCTGAACGGGCCGTGCCTCTCGATCCGCAAGTTCGCCCGCCGGGTGATCGACTTTCCGAAGCTGATCGCCAACGGATCAATCAGCCCGCCGCTCGCCCGCGTCCTGGAGATCGCCGGGCACTGCCGGCTCAACGTCATCATCTCGGGCGGCACCGGATCGGGCAAGACGACGTTGCTCAACGCCATCTCGCGCATGATCGACCCCGGCGAGCGCATCGTCACCATCGAGGACGCCGCCGAGCTTCAGTTGCAGCAGCCGCATGTCGTGCGGCTGGAGACGCGCCCGCCCAACCTTGAGGGGCGCGGCGAGGTGGCGCAGCGCGACCTGCTGCGCAACGCGCTGCGGATGCGCCCCGACCGCATCATCATCGGCGAGGTGCGCGGCGCCGAGGCGTTCGACATGCTGCAAGCGATGAACACCGGCCATGACGGCAGCATGAGCACGATCCACGCCAACACCGCGCGCGACGCCGTCATGCGCATCGAGAACATGGTCCAGATGGGCCAGGCCAACCTGCCGGTGCGCGCGATCCGCACCCAGATCGTCAGCGCCGTCGATCTGATCGTCCAGGTCGAGCGGATGCGCGACGGCGTGCGCCGCGTCTCGCAGGTCTCCGAGCTGGTCGGGCTGGAGGGCGATGTTGTGACAATGAACGACATCTTCCAGTTCGACTACGACGGCGAGAACCCGGACGGCACCATTCGCGGCAAGTACAAGATCTCGCGCGTCCGACCAGGTTTCATCGAGCGGCTGGCCTACTTCGGCCAGGACCGCGCCTGGATGGCAGCGCTCGCCGAGGGGGAGGCGTAGCCCTGCTCCGCCTCTCCGCCCTACTTGCCCTGATCGGCGCCGCGATGCTCGCCCTGGTGCTGGCCTCGCTCGCCACGCTCGCGTTGGACGCGCGGCGGCGGCGCTTCGCGGCGCGCTTGCGCGCGGTCTCGCGCGCCTATGCGCCCGCCGCACTGTCCGGGCGGAGCACCCGCTCCCTGCCCGGCCATGTTGCCCTTCCCGAGGCGCTGACCCGGATCGCCCACCTGTTCCGCTACGACCACGAGCACAAGGACCACTATCCGCTTCCCTGGCAGGCGGTCTTCGCGGCAACGCTGGTCCTCGCGCTGGTCACGGCGCGGATCGATGCCTACCTGATCGGTCCGCTCGGCTACGCATCCTTTCCCCTCGCCTGGGTCTTCGCCACGCGCGGCGTGTTCAAGCACTGGCAGACCAAGCGGCGGCGGAAGCTGTTCCACCAATTCCCCGACGCGCTGTCCATGGTGATCCGCGCCGTGCGCGCGGGCATCCCCGTCACCGAATCGCTGGGCACCGTCGGAAGGGAGGCGCCCGCCCCCACCGGCGCCGAGTTCCGCCGGCTGTACGACGAGATCTCGATCGGCCTGTCGGTCCAGGACGGGCTGTGGGAGATGGCGCGGCGCACCGGACTGCCGGAGTACCGGTTCTTCGCCGTGGCGCTCTCCCTGCAAGGCCAGACCGGCGGCAACCTGACGGACACGTTGCAGAACCTTGCCGACGTCATCCGCCGCCGCGTCGCCATCGGGCGGAAGGGCATGGCGCTGACCTCCGAGGCGCGGACCACGGCGGCGGCGCTGGTCGCGCTGCCCTTCCTGGCCGGCGGCGGCCTCGCGGTCCTGAACCCCGATTATGTCGGCCTGCTGCTCAGCGACAGCCACGGACGGATGATCCTGGCGGGCGCCCTCGCCTCCCTCGGGCTCGGCGTTGGGTCGATGCGCATGATCATCGCGCGGACCCTGTCGTGACGGCCGATTTCGCCGCGCGGGTGGGCCTCGCCGCCTGTCTGGTGCTGATCGGCTTCGCGACCGCGCTCCAGCAAGGAAGGAGACAGGCGCGGGTGGCGGCGCGCATCGCCCAGGTCCGCAAGGCGGCGGGCACGGCGGGGCAGGCCAGCGGCTCCCGTCCGACGCTCTCCGGGCTGCTGCGCCAGTTGGGCGCGCGCATCGTCGCGAGCGGGTTGCTCTCGCCCAAGAACCTTCACGCGTTCGAGCAAACGCTGGCCAGCTCCGGCTTCCGTCCGTCCCAGGCGCTGCCGCTGTTCCTCGGCGCCAAGGTCGTGCTGCTGATCACGCTTCCGATCCTCGGGCTGATCGCCTCCCAAGTGTTCGCGCTGTCGTTCACGATGGCCATGCTGGCCGTGGTGGGCTCGGGGATGGCCGGGCTGCTCGCCCCGGACCTGATCGTTCGCCGGCTCCGGCGCCAGTACCTCGCCGCGGTCGAGCGCGGAATGCCGGACGCGCTCGATCTGCTGGTCATCTGCGCCGAGGCGGGCCTGCCGCTGGAGAGCGGGCTGGCGCGCGTCGCCGAGGAGATGCGGCCGACCAACCGCCCCACCTCGCTCGAACTCGGCACGATCGCGAGCGAGATGAAGATCCTGCCCGACCGGCGACAGGCCCTCATCAATCTCGGCCTGCGCACCGGCCTCGACTCCACCGTCCAGCTTGGCGGCACGCTGGCCCAGACCCTTCAGTTCGGCACGCCGCTGACCCAGGCGCTGCGCGTGCTGGCCCAGGAGATGCGCGACATCGCGCTGACGCGCTTCGAGGAGCGGGCGGCGCGGCTGCCGGTGTTGCTCACCATCCCGATGATCCTGTTCATCCTGCCCTGCGTGGTCCTTGTCGTCGGCGGCCCGGCCGCCGTGCAGGTGATGGAGATGATGCGTGGGCACTAGGCGGGCGCGCGACAGGGCGGGCGTCACCGCGCTGGAGTTCGCCTTCATCGCGCCGGTCCTGCTGGCGCTGGCCGCGCTTCTGATCGAGGCGGGCTGGCAGCTTGCGACCCAGGCCGCGCTGGAATACGGGGCGCGGCAGGCGGCGCGCTTCGGCGCCACGGGCAGCGCCGTTCCAGCCAGCCTCGCCAGCGTGACGCCGCCCCCGACGCGCGCGCAGGCCATCACCCAGCTTGTCACGCAGGCGGGGCATGGCATCATCGACGGCTCGCGGCTCAGCGTGAGCGTCCAGTCCTTCGCCGGGTTCCCGGTCATCGGCCAAGCTGGCGCCGCCACGCCGGGACCGGGCGGCGGCGGGGCGGTCGCGCAGTACGCGCTGGTCTATCAGCAGCCCTATCTCACCGGCTTCGGGCAGGCGATCCTCGGCTCCTCCTTCCAGCTTCATCACGCCAACCTAGTCGTGCAGAATGAGCCGTTTCCGCGATAGGCGGAGCGTGGGCGCGCTCGAATTCGCGCTGCTCGCGCCGCTGCTCCTGTTGCTGTTCGCCGCCACCGTGGATCTGGTGAGCTGGTACCTGACCTGGCTGCGGCTCGACCGCACGGCCGACCAGTTGTGCAACATCGTCACCCAGGCGAGCACGCTACACGCCGCCGACTTCGCCGATCCCGCCACCCATGCGGGCTACTTCGCGGTGGCGCAGCAACTCGCCGGCTCGATGCAAGTCACCGGCGCGGCGGGCGCCACGATCGTCTCCGGCCTCGTCAACGACGGCACCAAGACCACGATCGCCTGGCAGCGGCGCACCGGGAGCGTCGCGTATGTCAGCGCCCTCGGCGCGGCGGGGCAGAGTCCCGCCCTGCCCGCGGGCTACGCGGTGCCGAGTGGCCAGACCGCGATCGTGACCGAGACCTTCACCGGGATCACCCTATGGGTTCTCAGCCTCCATATCATGAACTCGGCCGGTCCCACCGCGCTCGGCGCCTTCGCCATCTACCGGCCGCGATCGGCGGAGCTGTCCTCCGTGCAGCCATGAGCCTGTGGCGCGAGCGGCGCTCCAACGTCGCGCTGATGACCGTGGTCCTGATGGTGCCCGTGATGGTCTCGATCGGGCTGGCGGTCGATGCGACCCGGCTGTGGATGGTCCAGTCGCGCATGACCGCGGCGCTCGACGCCGCCGCGCTGAACGGGGCGCGCGAGATCACGGCGAGCGGCCGTGACGCCGATATCCAGAACCTGTTCTGGGCGAATTTCCGGCGCTCCGACCCGAAATCGATGAGCGGGATGTTCGGCACCACCGTCACCAGCTTCACCATCACGCCGCTGGACGCGAACACGCTGCGCCTCGTGGTCGCCGGCACGTTGCCGACCACCTTCATGCAACTCTTCGGCATCCCGACAGTGCCGGTCGGCGCCACCAACCAGGTGGCGCGGGCCACGTACGGAATGGAACTGTCGCTGGTCCTGGACAACACGGGATCGATGGCAGGCTGGCCGATCGATTCGGTGGTTTCCTCGGCAACAGACCTGGTCAATATCCTGTACGGGCAGAACGACACGGTGCCGAACCTCTTCGTCTCGGTGGTCCCGTTCTCGGCCGAGGTGAACATCGGCCCCGCCAACGCCGGCTGGCTCGCGCCCGGCAGCGACATCTCTCCCGCCGTCTACCCCGCGGACAGCCCGTGGATGGGCTGCGTGATGGCCCGCGCGCAGACCGGGGACGACTTCACCGACGCCACGCCCGCGCAGGCGCCGTTCACGCCGTTCCTCTACCCGTCCACGTCCGGGAAGTACCCGGTCACGGGCGACAACGACTGGCTTCCAGGGAAAACCAACGAGCGCAAGCAACACAAGCTGCCGGCCAACACGGCGGTCGGCCCCAATCTCGGCTGCCCCAACCTGCCGGTCCTGCCGCTGAGCGCGAGCCGCGCCACGGTGCTGGCGACCATCAACCAGATGGTGGCCAACTATCGCGGCGGCACGTTCATCAATCTCGGGCTGCAAGCGGGATGGTGGACGCTCAGCCCGAAATGGCGGGGCTGGTGGGGCAATCCGACGCTGCCGCTCGACTACAACACGCCGTACATGCGCAAGGTCATCGTGCTGATGACCGACGGCAACAACGACTGGTACGACTGGCCGGACGGCGCGCCGGGCGCCGGGCCGAAGCCGTGGAAGAACGACGGCGACACCGACTACACCGCCTATGGGAGGCTGAAGCAGAACCTAATGGGGCTCGCGAACAACACGCAGGCCAATGCGACCGCGAACCTGAACGCCCGCATGTCGCAGATGTGCGGCATCATCAAGCAGAACGGGATCGAGATCTACACGGTCCTGTTCAACCACGACGGGGTCTCGGCGGACACGCAGACCTTGTTCCAGAAATGCGCCTCCGCGCCGGACCACTACTTCCTGACCCCGACCCAGGCGCAGTTGCGGAACGCCTTCACCGAGATCGGCTCCCAGCTCGCCAATATCCGCCTCCTCCAGTGAGGAAGCCGGCCAAGTTCACACCACGCTCCCCACCCGCTATCCTCGGCGGTGCATGGCAACCGACGCG
The DNA here is from genome assembly GCA_035252035.1 of Acetobacteraceae bacterium. Taxonomy (GTDB): domain Bacteria; phylum Pseudomonadota; class Alphaproteobacteria; order Acetobacterales; family Acetobacteraceae; genus DATFDN01. Next base: position 5,903 of record DATFDN010000310.1, read on the forward strand.
CCCCCGCCGATCGCGGTGCTGACCGGCTTCCTCGGCAGCGGCAAGACCACCTTCCTGCGCCGCGTGCTCGCCGCCCCCGCCATGGCGGAGACGGCGGTGGTCATCAACGAGTTCGGCGAAGTCGGCCTCGATCACCTGCTGGTCGAGGCCAGCCCCGACGAC
>DATFDN010000311.1:0-2275 GCA_035252035.1 Acetobacteraceae bacterium
CACCTAAAACCTTGTCGAGCGGCGTCTGCTGCAAGAGATTTACGCTAGTCAAGGATGCCTGCGCCTCGTGGTGACGTAGCCCCATCGCCGTACCAAGGCCAAAAAGAAAGTTTCCAATGACAATATTTTCATAGATATCCACGGAGGAGTTCTTCCCTATCAAACGTGCCGAGAGTCTTGCGGCATCTTAATCATGCATGAGTGTTGGTTCGTTGCTTGGTATGGACGACGAGGATAGCTGGATCGCGTGGAATGCGGCCTGATGCGCCTCTCGCACTGTCGTGAATGCCGATCCCGGCGATCGCGCGTGCATGGTCCAGGTGCGAGCGCGCGCTTGCCAGATGGTCACGAACCGCGAGCCTAGAACTCTCGTCCATCCCGGCGTACTTCGTGCATAAACGCCGATTGCTCCCCCCATGCCGCCGCCCGGAATGGCTTGGCGGATATGTCCGCCCCGGTCTCGACCAGAATCTCAAGGGCGGTCGCAGACATAGGCCCAAGCTCATCCCAGAGCGATCGCCAGTCCTTCAGAAACACCGCCACGTCGTAGTCGGAGTCCTCCCGATGATCTCCCCGCGCCCGCGAGCCGAACAGCACCACGCGTTCAACCCGCTCGCCGTAGGCGGCACCGATCGCCCTGCGAAAGCGCGCCAGAACCGGATCAGCGGCGGGATCGACGCCTTCGCCCCCGTCAGAACGGAATCTCATCATCCAAGTCCCCCCCCTTCGGCGCGTCCCACGACGGGCCACCCCGCCCGCCGGATGCCGGCCGAGCCGCCGCCGGGGCGCGCTCGCGGAATCCGCCGCCGCCCGAGGGCTCGCCCATCCCCCCTTCCTCGCCCCGGTTGCTGTCGAGCAGCGTCAACTCCCCCTTGAACCGCCCGATCACCACCTCGGTCGTGTACTTCTCCTGCCCCTGCTGGTCGGTCCACTTCCGGGTCTGGAGCGACCCCTCGACATAGACCTTCCGCCCCTTGCGCAGGAACCGCTCGGCCACGTCGGCGATCCGGTCGTTGAAGATCACCACCCGGTGCCACTCGGTCCGCTCCTTGCGCTCGCCCGAGGCGCGGTCGTTCCAGGTCTCGCTGGTGGCCAGGGTGAGGTTGACGATCTTGGTGCCGTCCTGCGTGCTGCGCACCTCCGGGTCTTTGCCCAGGTTGCCGATCAGGATGACCTTGTTCACGCTGCCAGCCATGCTGCCCTCGCTCCGACGGAATCCGTGCTATTCGCCACCAGGAGCGGTTAACATACCCCTAGCGCGCGGGCCGTGCGCGGTAATTCCCTTCCACGGCGCGGTTAATGCGGTATATAGACGGCGAACATCTCAAGAACAACTCGGATCGGGACAGACTGCCGCATGGAAGGCCATTTCATCCACGTCCGCGGCGCGCGCGAGCACAACCTGAAGGACGTGGACGTCGCCATCCCGCGCGACCGCCTGACCGTCATCACCGGCCTGTCCGGCTCCGGCAAGTCCTCGCTCGCCTTCGACACGATCTACGCCGAGGGCCAGCGCCGCTACGTGGAGAGCCTGTCCGCCTACGCCCGCCAGTTCCTGGAACTCGCCGGCAAGCCGGACGTGGACAGCATCGAGGGGCTGTCGCCCGCCATCTCCATCGACCAGAAGACCACCAGCCGCAACCCGCGCTCCACCGTCGGCACGGTGACGGAGATCCACGACTACATGCGCCTCCTTTGGGCGCGGGTCGGCGTGCCCTACTCCCCGACGACCGGCCTGCCAATCGAGGCGCAGACCGTGAGCCAGATGGTGGATCGGGTGATGGCGATGGCGGAGGGCACGCGTCTGCTGCTGCTCGCCCCCGTGGTGCGCGACCGCAAGGGCGAGTACCGCAAGGAGCTGGCAGAGCTCCAGCGGCGCGGCTTCACCCGCGTCAAGGTGGACGGCACGCTCCACGAGATCGCGGAGGTGCCGGCCCTCAACCGCAAGATCAAGCACGAGATCGAGGCGGTGGTGGACCGCGTCGTGGTCCGCCCCGGCCTGGAGTCCCGACTCGCCGACAGCTTCGAGACCGCGCTCGCCCTCTCCGACGGCATCGCCTACGCCGAGAACGCCGACACCGGGGAGCGCACCGTCTTCTCCTCGCGCTTCGCCTGCCCGATCAGCGGCTTCACCATCGAGGAGATCGAGCCGCGCCTGTTCAGCTTCAACAGCCCGCACGGCGCCTGCCCGGTCTGCGACGGGCTCGGCACCCAGGGCTTCTTCGACCCGGCCCTGGTCGTGCCGGACGACCGCGCCCCGCTCGCGGAAGGCGCC
>DATFDN010000312.1:0-3996 GCA_035252035.1 Acetobacteraceae bacterium
CGCCTGACCGCCGACCAGCACCGCGTTGCCCGCGACACCGCCTTCCGCACCTGGCGCGACACGGCCAGGACGCCGATGGCTGCGTGACGCAAAATGGCCGCAGCGCTGATTGCTGCCAGCCCACCGTCAAGTTGACAACGCTGCCGCGCAACTTCCCGGCCGTCAACGCGACGGATGACCCCCACCTGCGGCTGGCGTCGCGCTCGAGCAACCCCCTCCGTGCAAGACGCTTGACGCAATATGACATTACGCCATACGACATGTTGCAATACGTCAAGACGGAGGCAGTGCTTGGCCATTCTTACCATCGCCAGCTCGAAGGGCGGTCCGGGCAAGACCACGCTCGCGCAGCTCCTGTCCGGCACGCTGGCGGCCGAAGGGACGGGCGTCGCGGCGCTGGACGCCGATCCGACAGGCGCTCTCTCGCGCTGGGCGAAGCGGCTGTACGAGGGCCTTCCGTTTGCCTGCCACCACGAGGTGGACGAGGCCCGGCTCGCGCACTTGATCCATCGCACCGCCCGGGATGCTGAGGTCGTGGTCGTGGACACGGCCGGATTTGGGAATCGCGCCGCGACCGTCGCGATGACGGCGGCCGACGCGGTGCTGATCCCGATGGTTCCGGGCGAGGGCGACGTGACCGAGGCGGCCCGGACCGTTGAGCTGGTCGCCGGCGTTGCCGCCGCCGCCCGGCGGGACATCCCCGCCCGTGTGCTGCTGAACCGGGTTCGCCCGTCCACCACGCTCTCCCGGCACGCCGCGGCGGAGGCCTCTGCCCTGCCGCGATTCTCGTCCTGCCTGTCCGACTTGGTGGCCTATGGCGAAATGGGTTTCTCCGGCCGGATGCCGGTCGGTAAGGCCGGGGCGGAGGTCGCCGCCCTCATGGCGGAGCTGCGCGGCCTTGGCTGGCTGCCAGCGTCAAGCGTCAAGACTACATTCGTCAAGACGACAGACACAGTTGCGGTGGGAGCGGCGCGGTGAAGGGCCTCAAGAGCACGCGCGCGCCGGCCATGGCGCCCGAAGAGATGCTTCGGGTCGCGGGCGTGGCGGCGCCACGGCAGCCGCCGGCGGTCGTGTCGGTCGGTTCGGGCAAGTCCGTCATGATTTCGATCAGGATGACGGAGCAGACGGCGGAGGCGCTCGCAGCCTGCGCGATTGAGCACGGGGTCACCCAACGGCGGCTGGTCGCCGAGGCGCTCGCGGCGCGCGGCGTCGCCGTGGCTCCGCGCGACCTCGAGGACAGGCCGCTGCCGCGGCGGAGAGGAGCACGGTAACGGACCGTCAGCTGAAGCAGGTGACTTTCTTCGGGACTGACGGAGAGAAGGCTAGGCGTCCCCACAAGCCTCTTGGCACGGATTACGGCCACCCCGAATCGGCGTGGTTGGGCTGGTTGGAAATCCCCGATCGCAGCCCGTAACCCATCCACAGGCCATCCGATTCATCCCGTGGACTCTACTGGCGCACGTGTGGACTCTGCCGCGCGGCGGGTCTCCCTGGGCTTTCTACGAATCAAGGGGTTGCAGAGTTATCCCGAGGACTCTGCCGGCACATTTCAATGATAGAGTCCAATTAGACTTCCAAATAGCTTCGCGCGGCAGAGTCCACGGCGACAGAACGTTGCCGGGTAGGCGATAAGTCGATTGCGCGAAGACAAGAGCCGGAGAGGCGGCCACCGTGGGAACGCTGCACGAGCTGGTGCTAGACGTGGGCCGGGAAGAGGCGCTGCGGAGAGTTGGCGCAGACCAGCGCAACCTCGTGCGTATCGCGGCGGACGTGCTCACTGACGAGAACGACGGCATCGGGGTCACGTACAGTGGCTTCTGCCAGGCGGCACTGCCGCACAAGCGGCTCGCCGCCGACGAGCCCTGGGTGCGACGTTCCGACCAAGTCACGCTTATGGTGGAACCAGGACGGCTACTGCGGCCAGGTGCCACCGAGCCGGATATGATGGGTGTCCCCTACGGCTCACGCGCGCGGCTCATCCTTCTCTACCTGCAAACCCGCGCACTTCGCTCTGGGAGACGGGAAGTCGAGCTAGGGCGCTCAATGCGCGAGTGGCTGAAGCGCATGGGCATCTCCCATGGGGGGAAGTCCTACACCGAGGTGCGCGACCAGGCCGCGCGCCTCAGCACCTGCAAGCTGACTTTCTACTACGCCGCGGCGAAGGGCCGCACCGGCTTCAGCAACGAACGCATCGTCGACGACGGCATGATAATGCTGGACGACGAATCGGGGGACAGCCGGCAAGAGAGCCTATTCATCGAGACGGTGCGCCTCAGCGAGACCTTTTACGCCGCGCTCAAGAAGCATCCTGTGCCGATCTGGGAGCCGGCCCTCCAGCACATCCAGAACAACAGCATGGGGCTGGACCTATACGTTTGGCTCGCCTATCGACTGCACGTCCTCCAGCGACCAACGCCGGTACGCTGGGCGGCGCTACACGGCCAGTTCGGGAGCGGTTTCAGGGTGCTCCGCCACTTCCGTCCCACCTTCCTGGCCAATCTTCGGTTGGCCCTGGCGATTTATCCAGATGCGCGCGTGGACGAGGACGAGCAGGGGGTGATCCTGCACCCCTCGCGACCGCCCATCGCAAAGCTGGCCTGATGCCGAATCTGAGCCCTTGCCGCATGTGGACTCTACCGCGCCTCCGCAAGCAGAGGGATACCAGAGGCGGCAGGTAGCCTCACAGCGCAGGTTGGCGTTTCCACCTCTCTGGGGCCTTTCATCAGGTGTGGACTCTACCGCGCCCTCCTCTGGTACCGCCCGCTCCCCCGCCTCACGGTTGACTGAGACACCCTGTTAACGGACGCGGTCCGCAAAGGGGTGACGTGATGACGACACAGACGACGGACGCGGCGAGCCTCGGGCGGGGTGGGCGGATGCCGCAGCAACGCAAGCGGGACGCGGTGCTGCGGCTGCTGGGGAGCGAGAACCTGGAGGCGGTGTCGCGCGCCCTCGGGGTGAGGGCGGCGACCCTGACCACATGGCGGGACGCCTCCCTGGCCGGGGGTGAGGCGAGCCTGGCGACGCGCCCCAGCGATGGTGAGGAACTAGAGAGCGCGCGGCTGAAGGCGAAGCTTGGGGAGGTGCTGCTGGAGCGCGAGCTGCTCGAAGCCAAGATCGCGACCCTGGAGGCGCGTGGTTCCGGCCCCTTGGCCCGGCGGAGATCGAGGCGATGAGCCAGGCCGTCTCGCCTGGGCGCGGCCGTCCCTACGGCCTGGCGCGCGTCTGCCGGGTCTGGCGGGTGTCGCGGGCCACCGTCTATCGACACCGGCAGCCAGCCCGGACCGAGCCGCCGCGGCGGCGTGGCCCGGTCGGGCCGATGCCGGATGCGGACCTGGTCGAGGCGATCCGGGCCGTGCTTGCCGCCAGCCCCTTCCACGGCGAGGGCCATCGCAAGGTCTGGGCGCGGCTCCGCCTTGCTGGCATTCGGACCTCAAAGCGGCGCGTGCTGCGGCTGATGGGCGTTCATGACTTGCTCGCCCCGTCTCGGGTCGGTGCGCCACAGGGCCCGCGCGCCCACGACGGCACCATCATCCCGGAGCAAGTGGACACGATGTGGGGGACCGACCTGACCACCACCTGGACCGGCGAGGGGCAGGTCGCGGTGTTCGTCGCCGTCGATCGCTGCTCCGCTGAATGTGTCGGCATTCATGCGGCCCGCCATGCCACCCGTTTCGAGGCGCTGGAGCCAATCCGGCAGGGCGTGCGGCGCTGCTTCGGCGCGTTCGGCAAGGACGTCGCTTACGGCCTCTCGGTTGATTATGTCAGCACTTGTGCCAGCAAGTATAGCCAGTGCGCTCGAACGTGCGGCAGCATCGATCAGGCCGCCTCCAGGATGGCCAGCACGGTCACGGTCCGGCGAACGAAGAGCAGTCTGCGGCGGGCGGCGGGGACGTGTTGGTTGCGGCGGGAACGGGGGCGGAGGAAATTGCGGAGCTCGTCGTGGCCTCGACAGAACCGGGCGGCCGATCTGGGGCACTTGAAGCCGCGCATGGG
>DATFDN010000313.1:0-10679 GCA_035252035.1 Acetobacteraceae bacterium
CCTCTCACCACACGTCCTCCGGTGGCGGACTGCGCTGCGCTTGTCCGCCCTACGATTCTCGTGCCCGACAGCAGGATGCGTTTAGGTGGCACCATCCCAGCGCCCGTGCCGCGGATCACCACGGTAGCGTTTCGTGTAGCAGGTCACGTCATCCCCCCTCCCATTCCGCCCCAGTGCGGCACACGCAGCTTGTCAGGTGGTCATTCACCATGCCGGTCGCCTGCATGAGGGCATAGCAGATCGTGGAGCCGACGAAGCCGAAGCCGCGCTTGCGCAGGGCGCGGCTCATGGCATCCGATAGCGCGGTGCGCGCCGGCACCTCGGCTGCTCGCGTCCAGGCATTGACGATCGGCCGGTAATCCACGAACGACCAGAGATAGGCGTCGAGGCTGCCCTCGGTCGCGATCACCCCTAGCGCGGCGCGCGCGTTGGCGCGCACGGAGAGGACTTTCAGCCGGTTGCGGATGATCTCCGACCCGCTCAGCACGTTCGCAAGCTCGGCGTCGGTCATTGCCGCGACGCGGGGGATGTCGTAGCCGTGGAAGGCCGCCCGGTAGGCGGCGCGGCGGTCCAGCACGGTCCGCCACGACAGGCCGGCTTGCGCGCCCTCCAGGACGAGGAACTCGAACAGGGCCGCGTCGCCATGCAGGGGCACGCCCCACTCCTGGTCGTGGTAGGCGCGCAGCGCGTCCGAGCCGTTGGCCCAATCGCAGCGTATGATCCCTGTCACCGGAGCCCGCCCCATGTCGCCACCAATCTTGCCCCCTGGGGATAGCCTGAGCATCTGCTTTGCCCATGTCGCCTATCAAATGCAGGCGCGATTCGAAGCGCGTGGCACCGGCCTCCGCTGCTTTCAGGTGCGCTCGCGCGAGGAGCTCGCATCCCGCATCGCCGAGGCCGATGTCCTGTCGGTCTCGATGATGTGGGGCAACGAGCTGATCGAGCGGGCGCCGCGTCTGCGCTTCATCCAATCCATCAGCGCCGGGGTGGACCAGTATGACCGCGCCGCCTTGGCGCGGGCGGGAATCAGGCTGGCGAGCGCGGCGGGTGTGAATGCGAACGCGGTGGCCGAACATGCGATGGCTCTGGTCCTCGCCCTGGCCCGCCGGCTGCCGGAGGCGCGCGACAACCAGGCGAGGCGGGTCTGGCGCGGCATGATCTCCGATCCCGGCCAGCGGGAGGCTGAGGTGGCGGGCGGGACATTGCTGATCGTCGGGCTCGGCCGCATCGGCTCCCGGCTTGCCCGCCTGGCCAAGGCGTTCGACATGCGCGTGCTCGCGACACGGCGCGATCCGGAGGCCGGGTCAGGGATGGCGGACGTGGTGGGCGGGATGGAGGCTTTGAGCGAGTTCCTGCCCCAGGCCGATTACGTGGTCTTGGCCTGCCCGCTCACCCCGCAGACCGAGCGGCTGATGAACGCCGAAACGCTCGCGTTGATGAGGCCGGGCGCGGCGCTGGTGAATGTCGCGCGCGGACGTTGCGTGGACGAGCCGCAGCTCATCGCGGCCCTCCAGGAGGGCCGGCTCGCCGCCGCCGCGCTGGACTGCGCCGCCGAGGAGCCGCTGGCCCCCTCCTCCCCGCTCTGGGCCATGCCGAACGTGCTCATCACCCCGCACACCGCCGGCGAGACCCGCGCCTACGAGGACAACGTCATCGACATACTGCTCGACAACATCGGCCGGCTCTGGCGCGGCGAGGCGGAGTTGCGCAATCAGGTGGTGTGATACGAACCCGCCCAATCATCGGCCCGCCGGGCCGGTCCCTCCCGCAAGGGGAAGGGGGGAGTCGCCCAGCAAGCCCCGCCCCTTACGGGCTGTGGTAGTCACACATCGCCGGAATGGTCGTCCCTCGCTTCTATACCCTCTCCCGCTTGCGGGAGAGGTCGGCGAGCGGAGCGAGCCGGGTGAGGGTCCGCCCGCGTCACCCTAGCTGTGGAGACGGGTGCGTGCGCGCCTCAAGCGGTGAACCTTTCATAAGCTTGGCTGCGGCTCTGCCGGCCGGAGCGGGCCGGTGCGACGCCGCATCCCACATCAGGCGCGGGTCGAAGCTGCGCGCCGCGACCATGGAGATCACCACCACGGCCAGGAATGCCGGCGAGCCGCCATGCACCTGGATATGCGCGATCTGGCCGAATTGGACCATCGGCGTGAACACGAGAACGGTGAAGGGATCGAGGTTCGACCAGCGCCCGACCGCGTGAACGATGCGATAAATGCGAGTCTTCGCCTTCAGGCGCCAGCTTGAATGGTGGCGGACAGAGTTCATGAACCACGTCAGGCCCGCCAGCTTGAACACGGGAATGCCGATGCTGGTGCAGAAGATCAGCACGCCGAGGGGCGCGTAGCCGTTGTTGAACAGCAGCATGATGCCGGCGAAGATCGTGTGCGGGTGTGGCACGCCCAATTCGTAATAGGCGCTCATCGGAAAGAAGTTCGAGATCGGGAACAGCGCCCAGCCGGCGATGACCAGCGCGCGGCAATGCAGCATGGCGCGCGGCTTGCGCCGGTGCAGGCGCTCCTTGCAGCGCGGACAGCGCCCGCCGATCAGCCGGGCCGGCAACACCAGATCGCAGGTGGTGCAGCCGACGCAGTCGACTCCTGGGTCGATGCGGGGCCTCGCGATCCGGCGCCAGACCGCCCGCTTGTCCAGGCAGGCGCGGGTCAGCATCGTCATGAAGCCGGCGCCCACCAAGCACCAGCCGCCGGCGTCGATCCGCACCGGGATCAGCGCCTCCACCCGCCCCCAGCCGATGGTCGCGCCCAGCAGCAGCACATCGGCCATGGCCCAGGCGTCAAGCAGCTCGGCATAGCGGAAGGCCGGCCCCATCCAGGCGTAGTGGCGGCCAAGCCTGACTGCGGTGAGCACAGCGGCCAGCAGGCCGAACCGCGCGAATGGAAGGACGATCCCCTCAAGCGCGCAGACCACGGCCATCAGCGGCCAGCCCTGGAACCAGACAGCCTCCACCCCCGAGAACAAGTGGATGCTTGCAACCAGTCCCGCGGGCGCGTGGACCGTGAGCAGCGTCAGCATGTTGGCGGGAACCAGCAGCACCAGGGTGGTGAGCGCGCAGGCGAGCGCCCCCCTGATGCTGCGGCCAGCGGTGCGCTCCAGCACGTCGGCGCACCGCAGGCAGGTGATGCGGCCCCGCTCGGGCGGGGGTGGCATGAGCTGGATCGTGGCGCAGTGCGGACAGGCGATAAGGGGCGCGGCCAATGCTATCAGTTCCCCGGAACGATACTAACCCTCACAAATGCCTCACCTTGCCTCCCGTTCGCCGATACCGCCAAATGCGCCAGTGGAGGAGGATGCCATGGGGCAGGTTGAGGGCAAAGCGGCGATCGTCACCGGCGGGGCCTCGGGCATCGGCGCGGCGTGCGCCCGGACCCTGGCGCGGGAGGGCGCGCGGGTGCTGATCACCGATCTCGACGCGGCGGGCGAGAGGGTCGCCGCCGAGATCGGCGGGCTGTTCCTGCGCCACGACGTGACCGACGAGGATGGCTGGCCAGCGGTGATCCGGATGGCCGAGGAGCGGTTCGGCGGCCTTCACGTCATGGTCGCCAACGCGGGCATCGGCGTCACGGCGACAATCGTGGAAATGAGCCTCGCCGACTGGCGCCGGCAGATGGCGGTCAACGTGGACGGGGTGTTCCTCTCGGTGAAGCACGCCATTCCCGCGATGGCACGGGCGGGAGGGGGCTCCATTATCATCATGTCGTCGGTGGCCGGGCTGCGCGGCTCGGCCGGGCTCGCCGGCTACAGCGCGACCAAGGGCGCCGTGCGGCTGTTCGCCAAGTCGGCGGCGCTGGAGTGCGCGCAGGCGAACAACCGGGTGCGGGTCAATTCGGTCCATCCCGGCGTGATCGACACGCCGATCTGGGACAAGCTGCCGACGGGCGGCAACGCCAGGCTCGATCCCAACGCCATCGCCGCCGAACAGGTGCCGATCGGGGAGGCGGGCCAGCCGGAGGACATCGCCAATGGCGTGCTCTACCTCGCCTCCGACGCCGCCCGGCACGTGACCGGCTCGGAACTCGTCATCGACGGCGGCATGACCGCCGGCCGCGTGCGCCGCTTCGCGCACTGATCATCAGGGAGGGACTCATGATCCACGTCATCGCCATCATCACCGCGAAGCCAGGCCAGCGTGACGCGATCCTGGACGCGTTCCGCGCCAACATGCCGGCGGTCCACGCCGAGCAAGGCTGCGTCGAATACGGCCCGGCCGTGGACGCCGAGGGGATCGGCAGCTTCCAGGCGAAATTCGGGCCGGACACCTTCGTCGTGATCGAGAAATGGGAGAGCCCCGAGGCATTGGCGGCCCATGCGCGCGCGCCGCACATGCAAGCCTACGGGGCCAAGACCAAGGACATGATCGCGAGCCGGGTGATCCACGTCCTCTCGCCCGCGGGCTGATCCTCTTCCTCTCCCCCTCCCCTTGCGGGAGGGGGCCGGGCGAGGGGTCCGACCTCAATCGACCGGCGGCCGCTTCGTCCCCCATCCAGCCCCGCGCTCGAAGGCAGCCGCGACCCGGTACACAAGAGCCTCCTCGAAGTATCGCCCGACGAACTGCACCGAGAGCGGCAGTCCCTCGCGCGACAGCCCGGCCATCGTGGCGAGCGCCGGGTGGCCGGTGACGTTGAACGGGGCGCGCGCCTGACGCGGGTAGGTGCGGCTCGTTTCCACCGTATCCTCGATGCGCGTCGGCGGGTCCATGGAGCTGGCGCAGAGCAGCACGTCCACCTCGCGCAGCACGTCCTCCACGGCGGCGATCATCTGCGCGCGCCTGCGCTGGGCGCCCACATAGTCGCCCGCGGAGAGGAACGCACCGGCCAGAAGGCGCCGACGCGACAACTGCCCGTACTCGCCAGGGCGTTCCTTCAGCCAGGGCGCATGGACCGCGTAGGCTTCGCTGGCCAGGATGACCCGGTTGACGGCGGCGAACTCGGCAAGGGCGGGCAGGGTGACGGTGCGCACCGCCGCCCCCTCGTTCGCTAGGAGGCGCGCGGCTTCCTCCAGCGCCGCCGCGACCTCCGGATGCGCCGGCATGTCCCGCTCGTGGAAGTGGCGGACGAAACCGATGCGCAACCCCTTCACGCCATGGTTGAGCGCACGCCCGAAATCATGTGCCCGGCTGGGCGCGCTGGCGGGATCGGCGGCGTCGTGACCGGCGATCACGTCGAGCAGCAGGGCATTGTCGGCGACATCGCGTGTCATCGGCCCGACATGATCGAGCGTGTAGGCCAGCGGAAAGACGCCGCGCCGCGACACCAGCCCGTAGGTCGGCTTCAGCCCGACAATGCCGCAGCAGCTCGCCGGATTGCGCACCGAGCCCCCGGTGTCGGTACCGAGCGCCAGCGGGAACAGCCCCGCCGCGACCCCAGTGCCGGAGCCGGACGACGATCCGCCCGGATGGTGCGCCGGATTCCACGGATTGCGCGCGGGCGGGAAGGGCAGGTCGAAGCTTGGCCCGCCGATGGCGAACTCATGCGTGGACAGCTTGCCCAGCACGATCGCGCCGGCCCCGCGCAGCCGCGCGACGACATGCGCATCGGCGCGCGGCCTGTTGCCGAGCAGGATCTTGGAATGGCAGGTGGTCGGCAGCCCCGCCACATCGATGATGTCCTTGATGCCGACGGGAACGCCATGCAGCGGGCCGCGGACGCGCCCGGCGGCGATTTCCCGCTCGGCGCCGCGCGCCGCGTCCAGCGCCGCTTCGGCATCGAGATGGATGAAGGCGTGCAACGTTGAATCGAGCCGTTCGATGCGCGCGAGCAGTGCCCGCATCAACGCGACGGGGGACAGATCGCGCCGGGCGATGACGCGCGCGGCCTCGGCGGCGCTCAGCCAGTGCGGCTCGGTCATGGCGCGGCCCCCGTCTGCATCGGCGGCCAGGGCTCGGCGCAGGGATCGGCGGGCGCGCGGATCGCCCGGCGCATCGCAAGCGCCTGGGCGGCAGCCTCGGCCACATCGTCGGGGAACTCGGCAAGCGCCTTCTCCAGCCCTTCCGCCTTGGCGCGTGCCGCGATCAGATCGGTGTCCATGACATTCCTCCCGGCCGCCATGATGCGACACCGGGGCGGTACTGAGAAGGCGCGATCAGACCAGTCCGGCGGCGAGATTGACGCTGAGCGCCAGGATGATCGTGTTGAACAGGAAACTCAGCAGCCCATGAACGGTGGCGAGCCGGCGCATCTTGCGCGCCGTGATCTGCACGTCGGAGACTTGGAACGTCATGCCCAGCACAAGGGCGAAATAGACGAAATCGAGATAGTCGGGATGCTGCTCGCCGGGAAACTCCAATCCGCCGTCGGGGTCCGAAGGGTTGATGTCGCACGCATAGAATTCATGCGCGTAGCGGAACGCGAACAGGATGTGGATCGTCAGCCAGGAAATGAGCAGTGTTCCGGCCATCAGCGCGATATGCAGATCCCGCTGCACGCCGTGGAGATCCTTGGTGGTGGCGAACTCGCCCAAGATGGCCGCGAGGCTGAACACCGTGGCGGCGATGGTGAGCGAGAAGATGGTCCATTCGCCTTCCTGCTGGCGCGCCGCGTCGGCCGCCACCCGCGAACGGCGCTCGGTGCCGAACAGGAAGGCGGCGAGGCCGAGAAAGAGCAGGGCGCCGCAATCCCAGGCGACCACGGCGCGGGTGGTGGTCGAGAGGGCGGCCGGCAGCAGCACCCAGGCGAGCACGCCGCAGGCCACGCCCGCCCAGAGGCGCGGGCGGCTGACCGCGATCCGCCACGCGAGGCCAAGGACGCCGCGCCGTTCGTCCATCTAGTCGAGCGTCGCGAGCAGGCCGGCGAGCAGTTTGCCGCGCCGCGCCAGGCTGTCCACCAGGATGTGCTCGTCCAGCGTGTGCGGGCTGGCACCCTCCACGCCGAGGCCGTCGAGGGTCGCAATCCCCATCGCGCCGGTGAAGTTGGCGTCGGACCCGCCGCCGTCGCTCTGCGTGGGAATATCGAAGCCGAGGGTTTGTGCGATCGAGCGCGCCCGTTCATAGAGCGCCATGGTCTTGCCGTCCGGCTCCCACACCGGGCGCGTGACGCCGCGCGTGACACGGAATTGCACGTCGTTCGAGAATGGTTGCAGCGACAGCATCCGTTCCACGCCGCGATCGAGATCCTCCTGCCGCTTGGCCATCGATAGCGCCTCCGCCACGCAGGAGGTGGAGACGCAGTTGACCCATTGTCCGCCATGCACGACGCCGACGCTGAACGTGCAGTCCTCGGTCGTCATGTCCTCAATCTCGATGATCTTGCGCGCCATCTCCCTGATTGCCGAGCGCCCCTCGGCGAGCCGCAATCCGGCGTGGCTGCGCCGGCCGGTCGCTTCGAGGTTGAAGCGGGCGATGGCGTAGCGGCCGGTGACGACGCCGCCGTTGGGGCGCGCGGGCTCGGGGACCAGGACATAGCGGTGCCGCGCCGCCTCCGCCTCGATCAGGTCGCGGGTGGAGGGGCTGCCAACTTCCTCGTCGCTGGTGAAGAGGACGGTGACGGGCAGCTTCGTCGCGACGCCGGCGCGGGCGAGCTGGCGGATGGCTTCGAGCGCGATGAAATTCCCGCCTTTCATGTCGAAAATGCCCGGCCCGTAGGCGCGCGCCCCGTCGTGGCGGAATGGGAAGGTGCCGACCGGATGCACGGTGTCGAAATGGCCCATGATGACGATGCCGGGCTGGTCGGGTGTGGCGTGCGGGAAGCTGGCGCGCACGCAGTCGCCGAACCCCATGCGCCCGGCGATCCGCTCGATCCGCGCCCCGGCGATGACGAGGTCGCGGGCGGCCATGTCCATCATGCGGTTGACGGCACTGGCGTCGAAGGTGGGGCTTTCGCAGGCGACCCATTGGTGGAGGTGGTCCAGCATGGAGTCGGAGTCGAAGGGGAGGGTGTTCCAGTCCACTGGGGGGGGGCTCCTTGGATGGTGGCTGGGAGGGTTGCAGGAGATGGCGGGGACGGGAAGGCGAGGGACAGGGTAGCACCGATTGCGGAGAGGCTATTGCCGAGCTTGGGTAGCCCCCTCCAGCTTGCAGGGAAGCCGCTTTATGGTAAGTGGGTATCAGTCTGTTCTCAGCATTTGATGAAGGTGCGCCCCCACACTGATTCTCGGTTTTATGATGCTGAGAGTCCGTTTCCGTAAGTGCCCATTTCTCGCTCGGCCTGCTTCCACACTGCATGTGCCTCTGGAGTAATGCGGGTGCGGATCTGATCAAAGCGCTGCTCGATCGCCTGGATGTCGCTCGACTTAAATGGATAGCCACCGAAATGCCGCATAAGCCGGACAACTGAATGATGTGGTTCTGCTAAATCGCTGAGCCCCCACCATACCATTAACGTGCAGGATATTGTCTGCATGTCTTGCAGATCGGCGAGCGTGACGGGTTCAGCGTAGGCTTTGAGTAGCACGCGCGCTGCGACAGTGACGATGGCGCGATCCATAAGCCTACCCTCTTCCTCGTTGGTGAGCTTGGCGGCCTCGTATTCGACAACGCCGAGCTGATATACGAACGTTACCAGGGAGGGCCATCCGGCCAACGCTACGAGCGCGCCAATAGCGCGCTGTGCGTAGCGATAGCCTTCGGAGTCAAGGCCTGCGGCTATGCCCGGCATGAACATGCGCAGCCTATTGGCGTTTGCCTGTCCCTGAGTCAGGCGAGCTTGTGCCGCTTGCTCGGCGCAGCGCTTTGACGAAGCGAAGATTCCCATTACGCGGTGTTTCCTCAGGCTGATATGGGGTGAATGCGAGGCTGTGAATGGGAGCGAGTGCTACACGGTCGGCAGCAACTAAGGAGCACTGCTAGCTCCGCACGTTGGAAACCGTGGATGAACGAAAGCGCTAGCCATGGCAGGGTGCAAATCCTTGATTGCAGAACGAAATGCATTTGCAAGTGTCAGCAGGGTATCCGCAGAAGAACAGAGAATTTCCTTTTCGTAGGCATAGCGCCATTCCTCGAAGACCTTCGCCTCAGACCTGAGATATTCAAGAAACTCGTCTCGGTCGCCACACGCGTAGTGGTGCTTGCTTATAACGACATAAGCAACGTCAGGAGCCGCCCTTTCCAGTTCTAGGAAAAGGCAATGCAGATTGTGTCCTTTTACGCGCGATGAATCAGCTAAATGCCGCAATAGCTTGATGTAAAGCTCTATGGAAAGTCCAAAATTCACAATTGGAGGGGCACCGAGTTGATTTTGCCTGTTCCCTCCACTAACCACCGCATTTGCCGCACTGGATACGTCGCAATGTTGCCCGGAGGCGCTAGCCGCATTGAACGGCAGAGATGTGAGGATGCCTGCGAAGTAGAAAGCTTCTGCCGCGTCGTATAGCCGCTGGCGGTACTCGCTGTGCGTCATGCTGAAAGCCTTAAGTGTCGCCTGATTGGCGTTGTAGCTGTGCGCCACGCTGCGTTACATCTCGCCATTTGCCAGCAGCGCCCATGCTTCCCTCTGCTGGTGCGCCATAGGCTTCGGCTTGTGTCCGAATTTTACACCCCTTTCTTTCGTATCGGCTCGGCTTCGTGCCGTTCGTTCGAGAATGCGGCGGCTCGCGCGAGAGGCGGTCAACAGCGGGGATCACCACCACGTCGCCGGGGGTGATGACCTTCATTAACCTCTTGACCTGGATCCGCTCGGCGGTCACGCCGCTAGTCTTCCCGCGAAGGACGATGCTGTACCCGACCGCCTTGAGGTGGGTCACCTGGCTGCCGAGGTCTTGGGCGCCGGTTGAGATCCGCGTAGCCATAGATCGTGCGGGCATTCTGCATCATATTTCTATATTAAAAAAATCACGCCATTTCAATAGGCTGACTTTGATGCGAATGTTCTGAGCGACCTACGCCGCAATTACCCCAACCTGCGTTTCGGCATAGGCGGCGCGGGATAGCGGCCCATCACCGAGTTCCAGTACGCCCACGAACGCGGGTCGATGATGCCCGGCGGCGCGCGGTCGAGCGCTTCCCGGAAATCGTCGTCGGATACGTAGCGCCGCAATGCCTTCATCTCCTCATGCGTGGCGTGCCGCATCGCATAAGCCATGAAGCGGATCGGATCTTCGAGTGCGGCGGCGGGTTCCTCGAACCAGACAACCCGGCGTGCAATCGCTTCGGTCTCCGGAGTGAGCGGGATCGGTTTCATCGTACTGGGTCGCCGTTTCCGTCGCGCGGCTGTGCGGAACGGACATTCGCTGAGCACAACATCACAGACCCAGCTCGCTATGAGAGCCGAGTCGGACAAGCACAAGGTTGTCGCGATCCGGCATACGGTAGATCAGCACCAGATCGGGTCTAATGTGGCAATCACGGTGATCGCTCCACTCCCCTGTCAATGCGTGGCCGAAATCGCTGCGGGGGAGGGGCGTATCGGCCGCCAGCAAATTCACGACCGCCATCAGTAGCGAATCCAGTCTCCTGCCATGCCGCCCCGATTTCTCACGCCGATAGTCACCCTTGAAATGACTTGTGTAGCTAACAGTCCGCATTCAGGCTGGCGAGAAGATCTTTGGGTTCGCCAACCGTCACCACCTCCCCGCAGCGGGCAGCCTTCATAGCCGCCACGGTTTCGGCATTCGGCACCAACGGCTCGAACGGCAACGCCTTCTCCGCTGCGACCCGCCTCAGCAGCAGGCGAAACGCGTCGGACAAAGAAAGACCCATGCTGGCCAGAACAGCGGCAGCCTCGCTCTTGGTT
>DATFDN010000314.1:0-2476 GCA_035252035.1 Acetobacteraceae bacterium
CCGGTGATCCGGGTCCGGTGCGCCACGGCGCCACGCCCCGCAGAGGCCGAACCGGACACTTGGAAAGGACACACTGAATGGCGATGCCCGACTTCACCCTGCGCCAGCTCCTGGAAGCCGGCGTGCATTTCGGCCACCACACCCGCCGCTGGAACCCGCGCATGGCGCCCTATCTGTTCGGCGTGCGCAACCAGGTCCACATCATCGACCTGCAACAGACGACGCCGATGCTCGACCGGGCGTTGCGCGCCATCCGCGACGTGGTCGCGGCCGGCGGGCGGGTGCTGTTCGTCGGCACCAAGCGCGCGGCGGCCGATTACGTGGCCGAGGCCGCGAAACGGTGCGGGCAGTACTACATCAACCACCGCTGGCTCGGCGGCACGCTGACCAACTGGAAGACCATCACCGGCAGCCTCAGGCGGCTGCGCCAGATCGAGGAGATGCTGGCCGGCGACACCCAGGGCTTCACCAAGAAGGAGGTGCTGGGCCTGACGCGCGAGCGCGACAAGCTGGAGCGCGCGCTGGGCGGCATCAAGGACATGGGCGGCCTGCCGGACATCCTGTTCATCATCGACACCAACAAGGAAAAGCTCGCGGTCGAGGAGGCGGCGAAGCTGCGCATCCCCGTGGTCGCGGTGCTCGACTCCAACTCCGACCCGCGCGGCGTCACCTATCCGATCCCCGGCAACGACGACGCGATCCGCGCCATCACCCTCTATTGCGACCTGGTCGCGGGCGCGGTGCTGGATGGCATCAGCGCCGAGATGGCCGCCTCGGGCGCGGATATCGGCGCCGCCGAGGAGTTGCCGCCGGAGGCCCTGCCCGAAGTCGAGGCGCCAACCGAGCAACCCGCCGCCTGATCGGCGCTTTTGTCAGTTCAGGATCACGGAGAGGGGTCATGGCCGAGATCACGGCGGGACTGGTGAAGGAACTCCGCGAGCGGACCGGCGCGGGGATGATGGACTGCAAGCGGGCGCTCGCCGAGACCGGCGGCGACGTTGAGGCCGCGGCCGACTGGCTGCGCACGAAGGGACTGGCGGCGGCGGCGAAGAAGGCGGGCCGGCTGGCGGCCGAGGGGCTGGTCGGCATCACCTCCGCCCCGCGCCGGGCGGCGATGGTGGAGGTGAACTCCGAGACCGACTTCGTCGCCCGCAACGAATTGTTCCAGGATTTCGTCGAGGAGGTCGCCAAGACCACGCTGCTGGTGGGCGAGGACTTGGAGGCGATCAAGGCCGCGCCCTATCCGGGGGCGGACCGGTCGGTGGGCGAGCAGCTCACGCACCTGATCGCGACGATCGGCGAGAACATGTCGATCCGCCGCGCCCGCGTGCTGAGCATCGAGCGGGGAGCGGTCGCCACCTACGTCCACCAATCGGTGCGGCCGGGTCTCGGGCGGATCGGCGTGCTGGTCGCGCTGGAGGCGCCGGACGAGCTGGAGGGGCTGGAGCTGCTGGGACGGCAGGTCGGGATGCATGTCGCGGCGAGCCGGCCGGAGGCGGTGGACATCGCCGGCGTCGATCCCGCCGCGCTGGAGCGCGAGAAGACGATCCTCGCGGCGCAGGCCCGCGAGTCCGGCAAGCCGGAGCCGATCGTCGAGAAGATGGTCGAGGGCCGGATTCGGAAGTACTACGAGGAAGTGGTGCTGCTGGAGCAGGTCTGGGTGCATGACGGCGAGAGCCGGGTGCGCGAGGTGTTGAGGAAGTCGGGCGCGAAGGTCGCGGACTTCGCCGTGTTCAAGCTGGGCGAGGGGCTGGCGAGGGCGCAGGAGGGGGATGCCGAGGCTTAGGAAGAGCCTGGCACCCCTCCCCAACCCCCTCCCGCAAGGGAGGGGGCTTGGAGCGCGACTCCCCCTCCCCTTGCGGGAGGGGGCAAGTCCTAGCGCAAAAATACTATGGCATGGGCGCCGAAAGTCGGAGAATGCGCCGTCACTAAGCAAGCGCGATTCGAGGAATGATCCGAGGCAGCCTGTTCACCCGGTTCTTCCTCGAAGACGGTATCCGGGAGACCCAAGCCTATCGCGCGCTTGATCCAGCCTTCATGGCGGGTTTCGCGGCCGATGTGTCACGCCTCTGGGCGGCGCTCGAACAGATGCGGCGACCCTCCGAAGCGGAGACGGAGGCCGAGTTCATTTTTCCGGTCCTGGACCGCCTAGGCTGGCGGCACCTTCCGCAGCAGGAGCCGGGGAAAGGGCGGCGGGATATCGCCGATGCGCTGCTGTTCCTTGACGCCACGGCCAAGGCCGGGGCGCGCGCCGAGCGCAATTCCGCCGATCCGTTCCGTCATGGGGCGGTTGTGGTCGAGAACGAGGCCCGAGACACGCCTCTCGATCGCGCCAGCGGCAAGGCGGAGACGCCTTCGACGCAGATCATCCGCTATCTCGGACGGGCCGAGGCCCAATCGGGCGGGCGGGTCCAATGGGGATTACTGACCAACGGACGGGCCTGGCGCCTCTATTGGGCCAATGCGCGTGCCCGCG
>DATFDN010000315.1:0-2792 GCA_035252035.1 Acetobacteraceae bacterium
GAACGCGGGCTCGATCGGCGTCCACGCCAGCCTCGGCTTTCACATGGTGGGCACCATGCGCGCCGTCGGCCTGAAGTTCGGCCGCTGGCTCGATGTGGTCACGATGCAGCGAGCGATCGGGCGGGGGGCGGCGGATGTGCCGTCGGGCGGATCGGCGGTCTGATTGCCGCCGCGCTCGCCCCGTCGAGGAGAAGCCCTATGCCCCTACGTCCAACCGGCCCGCATCTCCGCCCACGGCCGCTTTACGCCTCATCCAACCGCAGGATCTCCACCTCCGGCGGCGCCATCAGTATTTCGCTGAACGCGTGCATCCAGTTCCCCGTCTCCTCGGCGGAGCCGACCGCGCTCTTGCGGAACTGATCAAGCTGATCCAGGCTTGTCAGTTCGATCTCGAACTGAAGTGCCGCCCCGCCAGGGCCGCGTGTGAGCGGCACGAGCAGGCGGGCGTTGAGGTTCTTGCCGCGCGCGGCGCCGACCTCGCGGCGGATGAAATCGACCGCCCGCTGGCGGTTCGCCGGCAGCACCTGATACGAGAAGCGAGCGATGTACATGGTTGATCCTCCCTAGGCCCGGCGTGCCTCCACATGCTCCGCGACCAGCGGCACGGGCAGATACTTCACGAATTCCTTCGGCACGATCTGCCAGACATGCGGCATGGTGCGGTCCCAGTCATGCAGCAGCCGGGCGGCATAGTTCGAGTTCGTCTCGGCGACGTGCGCGCCGATAAGGTCGCGCACGACCTGCTCCCAGTGGGGATGGGCGATCCGCTGCCAGGTGAGCGAATCGGGATTGAGCCGCTTTTCGAGCAACGCCTCCGGATCGTACACGAAGGCCATGCCGCCGGTGAATCCGGCGCCAAAATTGTCGCCCACCGGCCCGAGGATCACGACCGTCCCGCCGGTCATGTACTCGCAGCCATTGGAGCCGCACCCCTCCACCACCGCGGCCGCGCCGGAGTTGCGCACCGCGAAGCGCTCGCCAGCTTGTCCCGCGGCGAACAGCGTCCCCGCCGTCGCGCCATACAGCACCGTGTTGCCGATAATGGTGTTGGTGTTGCTGCGCAGGTTGGATGACGGCCCAGGGCGGACGACGATGGTGGCCCCCGACAGTCCCTTGCCGACATAGTCGTTGGCGTCGCCCAGCACCTCCAGCTTCAGCCCCTGCACCGCGAACGCGCCCAAGGACTGGCCAGCGGAGCCGCGCAGCCGCACCGTCAGATGCCCCGGCTGCAATCCGGCCATGCCGAAGCGGCGGGTGATCTTCGACGAGATCTTGGTGCCGATCGCCCGGTGCGTGTTCCGGATGGAATACTGCAACTGCATCTTTTCGCCGCGCTCGAACAAGGCGGGGGCGTCGGCGATCATCTGCGCGTCCAGCGTCTCCGGCACCTCGTTGCGGCCTTCCAGCGTGCAGTAGCGCGCGTACGGCCCCGGATCGGCCTGCGCCAGCAGCGGATTGAGGTCGAGATCGTCCAGGATGTCGGAGCCGCGGCTGACCTGTTGCAGCAGGTCGGTGCGCCCGATCACCTCGGCCAGGCTGCGCGCGCCGAGTTGCGCCAGGATCTGGCGCACATCCTCGGCGATGAACGAGAACAGGCTGATGACCTTTTCCGGCGTGCCCTCGAACTTCGCGCGCAGCTTCTCGTCTTGCGTGCAGACGCCGACGGGACAGGTGTTCGAATGGCACTGGCGCACCATAATGCAGCCCATGGCGATCAGGCTCGCCGTGCCGATGCCGAACTCCTCGGCGCCCAGCATGGCCGCGATCACCACGTCCCGACCGGTCTTGATGCCCCCGTCAGTGCGCAGCCGCACGCGATGACGCAGCCGGTTCAGCATCAGCACCTGATGCGTCTCCGACAATCCCATCTCCCAGGGCAGCCCGGCATACTTGATCGAGCTTTGCGGACTGGCGCCGGTGCCGCCCGAATGGCCGGAGACCAGGATCGCGTCGGCCTTCGCCTTGGCCACGCCCGCCGCGATCGTGCCAATCCCGGACCGCGCGACCAGCTTCACGCAGACCGTCGCCTCCGGGTTGATCTGCTTCAGGTCGTAGATGAGCTGCGCCAGATCCTCGATCGAGTAGATGTCGTGGTGCGGCGGCGGGCTTATCAGCATGACGCCCGGCGTGGAGTGGCGCAGCCGCCCGATCAGCGCCGAGACCTTCAGGCCCGGCAATTGCCCGCCCTCTCCCGGCTTCGCTCCTTGCGCGATCTTGATCTCGATTTCGCGGCAGTTGTTGAGGTACTCGGCGGTTACGCCGAAACGGCCGGAGGCGATCTGCTTGATCGCCGAGCTGGCATTGTCGCCGTTCGCGCGCGGCTTGTAGCGCGCCGGATCTTCGCCGCCCTCGCCGCTGTCGGAGCGCGCGCCGATCCGGTTCATCGCAATCGACAACGTTTCGTGCGCCTCGGGCGATAGCGCGCCGAGCGAGATCCCAGGCGCCACCAGGCGCTTGCGGATCTCGGTGATGCTTTCGACCTCATCGACCGAGATCGGCGCGCAGGCGCCCATGCGGAAATCGAGCAGGTCGCGCAAGGCGAGCGGCGGCAGCCGGCGCACCGCCTCCGCGTAGCGACGGTACATGGCATAGCTGTCGGACGCGACCGCCGATTGCAGCATGTGAATGAGCTGCGGATCGAAGGCGTGCGACTCGCCGCCGTGCCGGCGCAGCTTGTACAGGCCGCCCACCGGCAACGTCACCACATCTGAATCCCACGCTGCTTCGTGCTGGTCGAGCACTTTGCGCGCGATTCCCGGCAGGCCGATCCCGGAGATGCGCGAGGGCATTCC
>DATFDN010000316.1:0-2454 GCA_035252035.1 Acetobacteraceae bacterium
TCGCTCCGCCGCCGCCGGGAGCGGATGCGATCACCGTCGCAACGGGTTCCCGTCTCGCGTACATCAAGCTGCCAGCCTCTGGCGGCAAGCGCGGCACCCCTGTGATTTTCCTGCACGGCGGCCCCGGTGTCGCCGAAATGGACAGCGATGCGGATTACTTGAGCCGCATCGCTGCCGGTGGCCGCGATGTTTGGCTTTACGATCAACTCGGGGCGGGCAGATCGGAGCGGCTTGACGATCCGCGCGGCTACACGCTGGCCCGGGCCGTTGCCGACCTAGAGGCGTTCCGGGCTGCCATTGGGGCCGAACGTGTTGATTTGCTCGGATATTCCTGGGGTTCGACATTGGCCGCCGCCTATCTTGCCGCACATGCGGATCATGTCGAAAGAGTCGTGTTCGCGTCTCCCGGCCGGATGATTGGCGGAACGAGCAACTTGTTCGACCTCCTCGGCCGGCTGGATGCCGCGCATCTTTGGGACGTGTTGCGGTTTGCGCTTGAGCCGCGCGCGTTCATGACGTGGATACTGGTCCAAGTTAACCCGCTCGCTGCGCACGCTT
Source organism: Acetobacteraceae bacterium (assembly GCA_035252035.1). Taxonomy (GTDB): domain Bacteria; phylum Pseudomonadota; class Alphaproteobacteria; order Acetobacterales; family Acetobacteraceae; genus DATFDN01. Next base: position 559 of record DATFDN010000316.1, read on the forward strand.
TCACTGGCGACCCGGCGATGGACGCGCAGTTGCGGAAGATTCTCGCGGCGCTGACGCCTGCCTTGTATTGCCGCCCACCAGCGGAGCCAGACCGAACCGATCCAGGCTTCTATGCCAATGAGATGCTGCTGAAGCCGCGTGCCTGGCGGGACATCGATCCGCATGACGCGCTGCGCCAATTGGCCATCCCCGCACTGGTCATCAAAGGCTCCTGCGACTACCTAAGCTGGCCCAGCGCGACGGATTACCGGGACACCATGCCTCAAGCGAGGATGGTGTACCTGCAAGGCGCCGGCCATCGCGCGTATGCCGAGCGCCCCGACATCTTCTTCGCCCTCGTCAACGCGTTTCTAAACGGGGCTCCATTGCCCGTTCCGTTCGAAACCGGCTCAAAGCCGCCGCCAGGGTTTGAGGGGCCAGTTGGGGATTGATACCAACCGGCACATACATTGACCTCTACGCCGTCACTCCCGCGCAAGCGGGAATCCGGGCGAACCGCACGGAGCGCAATCCATGGGGCCTGGATGCCCGCCCTCGCGGGCATGACGGGATGGGTCAGCGTCCAGGCGGACTGGTATTAATCTGCCCAGGGATTGACGACGTCCACACCCGTATCCTCGAAATCAGCCTGATTGCGCGTAACGAAGGTCTTGCGATGAATCAGGGCGGTCGCGGCAATCAGCGCGTCCGCCACAGGGCGCGGGCGCCGGGCCATCAAGGCGCCCCAGGCAAGCAAGATCTCGGCATCAATCGGCAGGATACGATCCGCGTAGCCGGTGCGGAGACCATGCAGCCACCGCCGGAGGGATTCCGCCGCGACGCGATCAGTCCGGGCGCGCATCTCGATCCCCTTGCTGATCTCGCCGAGTGTCAAGACGCTCAGGAACAAAGCGCCCTCATCGACCTGGCCGAGCCAATCAACGGCGGGGCGCGATCCGCGACGAGCCTCCGACAGCACGCACGTGTCCAGCAGGTACATCAGAAGGCGACATCGCGCCCGGCGTCGCGGGCGCGATCGTTGATCGCTATGTCACTCCAACCCCTTACACGCTGATCGCATCCAACTCCTTCCCCGCGTGGTCCGGCACGAACAACCAAACCCCGAGCGCCATCAGCCCCATCGCCACTGGGATAAGCAGGAACGCAGCGGCGAAGGAGCCCGTGTGCTGTTGCAGGGCCACGGCGACGAAGGGCCACAGCACGAACCCGACCAGCCAGGCCGCCGCCCAGGCGAAGCCGTTGCCGACGCCACGAATGCGCGTCGGGAACACCTCGGCCGTCAGCGTCATGGCGGGCGCCCAGAAGCCCAGGAAGCCGATGCTCCACAGCAGGCCGAACGCCCAGAGCGCGGCATCGCTCCGCGCGAACACCCAAAGCGTCATGAACACCGCGCCCTCGGCCAGCATCGCGTAGAACGCCGGGCGGCGGCCGAAGCGGTCGGACATCCAGCCGGCGCAGAGCAGGCCGAGGAAGCCCACCAGGCCCCAGGCGATATAGAAGCTGCCATAGGTCGCGGTGGACCAGTGGTGCTCTTGCGACAAGTAGAGCGGCATCCAGCCGCCGACCGTGCCGTAGATGATCGTGCTGCAACAGGCGATAAAGGTTGCGACGGCAGTGCTCGCCCGCATGTCGGGCAGGAACAATTGGCGGATCGGAATCTTGTGCGTCTTCTCGATCCAAGCGCGGTCCTCGGGGTGCAGCGGTGTGCCGTGCGCCTCGGCCTCCTCGATGCGCCGCTTGCGGTCCTGCGTCCGTACCCAGTAGGGCGATTCCGGGCACTTGGCGCGGACATAGACCGCGAGCAGCGCGACCACGGCGGGAACGATGCACGCGACCCGCCAGCCCCAGCGCGCGATCACGAGGGTTGCGATGACCCCGGCCAGGGAGGCCCCGAAG
>DATFDN010000317.1:0-2234 GCA_035252035.1 Acetobacteraceae bacterium
ACCGAGTTCGCCGGCTGCGCCGTCATCATCACCCACGACCGCTGGTTCCTCGACCGGCTCGCCACCCACATCCTGGCGTTCGAGGGCGATAGCCATGTCGAGTGGTTCGAGGGCAACTTCCAGGCCTATGAGGAGGACAAGCGCCGCCGGCTGGGTGCGGACGCGACCGAGCCGCACCGCATCAAGTACCGCCCGCTCGCGCGCTAACCCCGCTTGCTGACCAACCCGAGCTGGGTGGTCCGCACGGCCCGTCTGACCTTGGAACCGGTCAGCCGGGCCGACTTGGGCGATTTGCGGGCGCTCAAGGCCGATCCGCTCGTGTTCGCGACCATGCTCGGTGGCGTGCGCAGTCCGGCACAGACCGAGGCCGAACTGGCGGCGGATGTCGCGTTCTGGGGCGCCCATGGCTGTGGTATCTGGGCCATCCGCGAGGCTGCCGCGCGGACGTTTCTCGGCATCACCGGCCTCATGGACCGCCCGGACGGACGGGGCATTGCCCTGCGGTTCGCGCTCTGGCCGGAGGCGCAGGGGCAGGGCTTCGCCCGCGAGGCCGCTGGGGCCGCGTTGCGTTTCGGGCATGAGCGGGCCGGGTTGCGGCGGATCGTGGCCGTTGCGCGTGCGAGCAATATTGGGTCGCGAACTGTGCTTGGCGGGATTGGGATGACGGAGCGGGAGAGATTCGTGCGGGATGGGCACTGGATGGTGCTGTACGAGAGCGTGGGCGGGCTGAGGAGGTGAAATCTCGTCGAGACAAAATTCGCGCCCTGATTTCACAAATTGTTAGATGACGCCTGACAAGCCGTGCTCCAATTTGCACCCATGAAGGATTTAGAACTCAAGGAATTCCTGTGTAGGCGTTTTGTGATGGCGCAGGAGGCCACAGGCCTGAACAAGAAGGCGTTCGCCGAACGTGTCGGGCTTACGCCATCCCAGTTTAGCAACATTTCACGGTACCGAAACCTGCCTTCTCGCCAAGCGATTGCGAAGGCGTGTGAGCAGTTTGGCTTTACGGCAGAGTTTTTCTACCTTGGACAAGGGAAGCGCGACATGGTCAGCAGGCGTTCGCGAGAGCAGGAAGAGAGCAATGTCCTACAAGCTGGCCGTGAGGAGGCGCAGCCCGGCTCGGAAAAGCTCGCCGATATAGGTCGCGAGTTCGTAGAGCGCATCATCAACGCGCTCGAAGGGAGAGAAGCTGCGGTGGAGGGCGCTCTCATGGCCGAAGCCACACCGGAAGAGGAAGAGGTTAGACAGATCTTCGAGCGTATCGATCGCGAATTGCCCGAGTTGGAGGCCCGCACTGAACGACTGATGCGGTTCTACGGCCTCTAAGCTAATCGTGGCCTTCCGTCCAAGGGATTGGCTGGACTTAGCCAGAAGAGTGGATCGCCTGTTCGGGCAGGAGGCAAGTTTTTCTGCCCTGATCGAGGCCCAGGCCAAGGAAATCCAGGCACTGAAAGATCGGGTCGCCAGGCTGGAGGCTCGGGAAGAGGTATTGATCGCGGAGGCCAAGGGCGCTGCCGCAACCGCCGCCTCGGCGGTTACCTCCCAGCACGTGGCCAGCCTGGCGCGGGAGATCGGAGTAATCGACGAACGCACTGCCGCCTGAGCGGCGATCCAGAACGGTAGCACCGGCGCGAAGCTCCGGCTTGCCCTACCCACCGTGCAACTCCTAGATTCTGCTCGCCATGAACCTCGTCCTCCCCATCCCCGATGAGCTAGCCGCCTGCCTCGGTGCGGCGGGCGACCTCTCGCGCCGCGCGCTCGAAGTCTTTGCCCTTGCGGAGTACCAGGCTGGCCGGCTGACCGACTCCGAGTTGCGCCAGCTTTTGGGCTTTGCGACGCGCTACGAACTCGACGGCTTCCTCAAGAAGCACGGCATCTTCCTCGATTACGGCATGGCGGACCTACAGCGGGAACGGGAGACCCTGGACCGGCTCGGTTTTTGAGCACGTGCGGACCATCGTCGCCGATACCGGGCCGCTATAGTACCTGATGCTGACTGGCGAGATCGATATCCTGCCAAGTCTGTTCGGATCCGTGGCGATTCCTAATGCCGTGCAAGCTGAGATGCTGCATTCGGAAGCGCCGCGCGTCGTCCGGAGCTGGGCCGAAGCGCCGCCGCCATGGCTGACCATTGCGCCGGCCCGGATAGAGGGCGACGCAGAGAACCCGCGCCGCGGTGCCGGCGAGCGCGCTGTTATCGCGCTTGCGCTGGCGACCGGGGCGGAGCTGAT
>DATFDN010000318.1:0-11760 GCA_035252035.1 Acetobacteraceae bacterium
CAGCCAGTCGCAGCGGAGCCGGTACTCGCCCTCGGGGGTGGAGACGGTCAGCGTCACACCATCCGCCGCCTGCTGCACCCCAGTGACCTGGTTCTTCCACCGGATCTCAAGATTCGGCAGCGTCCGCGCCCGCTCCAGCAGGAAACCCTCGACGTAATACTGTTGCAGGTTGATGAAGGCGGGGCGCTGGTGGCCGGCCTCGGGGAGCAGGTTGAAGCTGTAGACCGGCTCGTCGCGGAAGAAGACCTTGCCGCGATTCCAGGTCACGCCCTTGGCGACCATGCGCTGACCGCAGCCGAGCCGGTCCCAGATCTCCAGGGTGCGCTTGGCGAAGCAGATGGCGCGGGAGCCGGTGGAAAGCCGGTCGTCGTCATCCAGCAGGAGGACCGGCACCCCCTGCTGTGCGAGGTCGATCGCCGCCGAGAGCCCGACCGGTCCGGCGCCGACCACGATGACGGGGTGCCGCGCCGGGCGCGGCGCGTCCTGGTCGGATGACCGCACGTACTCCAGGACGAGGGTCTGATAATCCACCTCCTGGACCGTGCTGCCGCTCATCGCTTCCTCCTGGCGGGATGCCTTTCAGAATACCATGTTCTCGCTTGCGCCGATCGGCCCAGGGCTTTTCCAGTCCCTTGCGACCGCGACCAGATCAAGCGACAACGGCCAATCCAGCGACGCCCTGCCCCAAGAACGCAGCGAGAGGAGAGGGTCAAGTGTCCGAGGCCTTCATTTGCGAGTACGTTCGCACCCCGATCGGCCGCTACGGCGGTGTGCTCAAGGACGTGCGGACCGACGATCTGGCCGCCCACCCGATCCGCGTGCTCAAGGAGCGGCACCCGGACGTGGACTGGGAGGCGCTGGACGATTGCTATTACGGCTGCGCGAACCAGGCCGGCGAGGACAATCGCAATGTCGCACGCATGGCCACGCTGCTGGCCGGGCTGCCGGCGAGCGTGCCGGGCTCGACCATCAACCGCCTCTGCGGCTCCGGCCTCGATGCCGTGGGATGCGCCGCGCGCGCGATCCGGGCCGGGGATGCCGAGCTGGTGATCGCGGGCGGCGTGGAGAGCATGACCCGGGCGCCCTTCGTCATGGGCAAGGCCACCGAGGCGTTCTCGCGTACCGCCGACATCTACGACACGACGATCGGGTGGCGCTTCGTCAACCCCATGCTCAAGGCCCAGTACGGCGTCGACTCCATGCCCGAGACGGCGGAGAACGTGGCGCAGGACTTCCAGATCTCGCGCGCCGACCAGGACGCCTTCGCCTTCCGCTCGCAGCAGCGCGCGAAGCGCGCGCAGGAAAGCGGCTTCTTCGCGCGCGAGATCGCGCCGGTCACGATCAAGGGCCGCAAGGGCGAGGTGGTGGTCGAGCGCGACGAGCACCCGCGGGGCGATACAACGCTTGAGGCTTTGGCCAAGCTGAAGGCGCCGTTCCGCAAGGAGGGCGGCACGGTGACGGCGGGCAATGCGTCTGGCGTGAACGACGGAGCGGCGGCGCTGATCATCGCCAGCGAGGAGGCGGCCCGCCGGCATGGCCTGGTGCCGCGCGCGCGCATCGTGGCGATGGTAACGGCCGGGGTGGAGCCGCGCGTCATGGGCATCGGCCCGCTTCCCGCCACGCAGAAGCTGCTGGCGCGGCTGGGCATGGGGCTGTCCGAGATCGACGTGATCGAGCTGAACGAGGCGTTCGCCGCGCAGAGCCTCGCCGTGACGCGGGGGCTCGGGCTCCCGGACGGCGCCGAGCACGTCAACCCGCATGGCGGGGCGATTGCCCTTGGCCATCCACTTGGCATGTCGGGCGCGCGCCTGGCGGGCACGGCCATGCACGCCTTGGAGGAGATGGGCGGCAAGCGCGCGGTGGCAACAATGTGCATCGGCGTGGGCCAAGGTATCGCCGCGCTAATCGAACGTGTCTGAGACAAGCGGGTTCATGGTGCAGAAATGTATGCGCAGATGGTGAAAACGGGCGCCAGTCACGTCAGAACGCGTGAGGAGATGAGCCCCGAGGAGCAGTGGTTCCAGGACCGGATCGACGCGAATATCAAGGTCGAGCCGAAGGAATGGATGCCGGAGGGCTATAGGAAGACGCTGATCCGGCAGATCTCCCAGCACGCCCATTCCGAGATCGTCGGTCAGTTGCCCGAAGGCAATTGGATCACACGGGCGCCCACCTTGGATCGCAAGGCGATCCTGCTGGCCAAGGTGCAGGACGAGGCGGGGCACGGCCTCTATCTCTACTGCGCCGCGGAGACCCTGGGGATGACGCGCGACCAGTTGCTTGAGCAACTCCATACGGGCAAGGCCAAATACTCAAGCATCTTCAATTACCCGACCCTGACCTGGGCGGACGTGGGCGCCATCGGGTGGCTCGTTGACGGCGCGGCGATCATGAACCAGGTGCCGCTCCAGCGCTGCTCGTACGGCCCGTACTCCCGCGCGATGATCCGCATCTGCAAGGAAGAGAGCTTCCACCAGCGCCAGGGCTACGACCTCATGATGAAGCTCTGCGCCGGCACGCCCAAGCAAAAGGCGATGGCGCAGGATGCGCTGAACCGGTGGTGGTGGCCCGCCCTCATGATGTTCGGGCCGTCCGACGCCGACTCGGTCCACAGCGCGCAGTCGATGCAGTGGAAGATCAAGATGGAGAGCAACGACTCGCTGCGCCAGCGATTCGTCGATCAGACGGTGCTCCAGGCGGAGTACCTGGGCCTCGCCATCCCCGATCCCGACCTCAAGTGGAACGCCGAGCGGGGCCACTATGAGTTCGGGCCGATCAACTGGGAGGAATTCTACGAGGTCATCAACGGGAACGGTCCCTGCAACCGGGAGCGTCTGCAGGCGCGCATCGATGCTTGGGAAGAGGGAGCCTGGGTCCGCGAGGCGGCGGCCGCCTATGCCGAGAAGCGGGCCGCCCGCGAGGAGGCCAGGGCAGCGTAGCAGGAGAAGCAATCATGCAGAAAGAGTGGCCACTCTGGGAAATCTTTATCCGCAGCCAGCACGGGCTCGCGCACCGGCATGTCGGCAGCCTGCACGCTCCAGACGCCGAGATGGCCATTCACAACGCCCGAGACGTTTACACGCGGCGCAACGAGGGCGTGAGTATCTGGGCCGTAAAGTCCATCGACATTGCCGCGAGTTCCCCCGGCGACAAAGGGCCTATGTTCGAGCCAGCGAATAGCAAGGTCTACCGCCACCCGACCTTCTTCAAGATTCCGGAAGGGCTGGGGCATATGTGATGGCCGTGCCCAACCCCCTCTTTGAGTACCTCCTGCGGCTTGGCGACAACTGCCTGATCCTCGGCCACAGGGTGTCCGAGTGGTGCGGGCATGGACCGATATTGGAAGAGGATCTGGCGCTCGCGAATGTGGCGCTCGACTTGATTGGGCAGGCGAAACTCTGGCTCACCCTGGCCGGCGAGGTTGAGGCCGAGGGCCGGGACGCCGACAAGCTCGCCTATCTGCGAGATGCCGGTGAGTTTCGCAACCTGCTTCTTGTCGAGCAGAAGAACGGGGACTTCGCCTTCACGATGACCCGGCAGTTCTTGTTCGACACGTGGCATTACCTCCTCTTGCGCGAGCTGCGCCGGTCAACGGACAGCCGCGTCGCCGAGATCGCGGACAAGGCGGAGAAGGAGGCCGCCTACCACCTGGAGCGCAGCGGTGACTGGGTGGTGCGGCTCGGCGACGGCACCCAGGAGAGTCATCGCCGGATGCAGAGGGCGGTCAACATTCTCTGGCCCTACGCGGGCGAGCTGTTCGAAATGGACGAGATCGACGATGCGCTGCTTCGGCCGGGCGTTTCGGTCGATCTCGCCGCGCTGCGCCACCCATGGCACGAGCACGTGGGTGCGATGCTGGAACAGGCCACGCTGGAGCAACCGAAGTCCGGCTGGGCACAGCGCGGCGGCAAGCGCGGCATCCACAGCGAGCATCTCGGTTTTCTGCTCGCCGAGATGCAGTTCCTGCAACGCGCTTATCCGGGCGCGTCCTGGTGAGCCAGGCAAGAGGGTCAAGTGATGCAATCGACGCTGGCGCGGCCACCAACGGCCGAACAGATTTGGGATTGGCTTCGCGAGATCCCTGATCCCGAAATCCCGGTGATCTCGGTTGTCGATCTCGGCATCGTACGCGACGTGCGCTGGCACGGCCAGGACGGGCGGCAAGAGCTTGTCGTGACCGTGACACCGACCTACTCCGGCTGCCCCGCGACCAGCGTGATAATGCTCGCGATCGAGAATGCCCTGCGCGACAAAGGCGTCGAGACTCTGCGGCTCGAACGGCGCCTCTCGCCACCATGGACCACGGATTGGATCTCTGCCGCCGGCCGGCAGCAGCTCAGGCGGTACGGCATCGCACCGCCGCCCGAGACGGCGGGAACCCGGTCTCCACTGAGCCGGCTTGGACGCAAACCCGCGACTGTCACTTGTCCGCGCTGCGGCTCGGCAAACACGGCCCAGGTCAGCCAGTTCGGCTCCACCCCGTGCAAGGCGCAATACAGGTGCCAGGACTGCCTAGAGCCGTTCGACTACTTCAAGTGCATTTAGCGGAAAGCCATGGTGGCGGCGTTCTATCCCCTCACAGTAACTGACATCCGTCGTGAGACCCGGGATTCCGTCGTGCTGTCGCTCGCCGTGCCGGAAAAGCACAAGGAGACTTTTCGCTTCACGCAAGGACAGTACCTCACCTTTCGTATATGGGTCGATGGCGAGGAGGTGCGCCGCTCCTACTCGATCTGCGCCGGCGCGCATGAGCCGGTCGTTCGTGTCGGAATCAAGAGGGTTCCAGACGGCTTGTTCTCCACCTGGGCCAACGAGTCGCTGAAGCCAGGACAGCGGCTAGAAGCCATGCCGCCGATGGGCAACTTCTTCGTGCCGCTCGACCCAGGCAACCGCAAGCACTATGCCGGTTTCGCGGCAGGCAGTGGCATCACGCCGCTGCTCAGCATCATCAAGACGACCCTGGCGACGGAACCACACAGCAGGTTCTCGTTGTTCTATGGCAATCGGGCCTCCAGCACGATCATGTTCCGCGAGGAATTGGAAGATCTGAAAAATGAGCATCTCACCCGCTTCAGTCTGGCTCACATCCTGAGCCGCGAGCAGCAGGACGTGGATCTCTTCAACGGGCGAATCGGTAAAGAGAAGTGCAAGCAACTGTTCGAGCACTGGATCGACGTTCGGACGGTCGATACGGCCTTCATATGCGGGCCGCAGGACATGATGCTGGAGGTCTCTGGCAGCCTGCAAGGTCATGGCCTCGATAAGCGCCAGATCAAGTTCGAGTTGTTTGCCACCGCCGACGCGGGGCGACGCAAGCGCGCGCCGCGCCCCGCGGCGGCAGCTCGCGCCAACCTGTGCGAGGCGACCGTGACCATCGATGGCCGGGCGCGCAATTTCGAGCTTGAGAAGAATACGATCACGATCCTCGATGCCGCCATCCGGGCGGGTTTGGAGGTTCCTTACGCCTGCAAGGCCGGCGTCTGCTCGACCTGCCGCGCCATGTTGGTTGAGGGGCAGGCCGACATGGACGCCAACCATGCGCTCGAAGATTACGAGATCGCCCGCGGCTACGTCCTGACCTGCCAGGCCTACCCGGTCAGCGACAAGATCGTGGTCAATTTCGATCAGTAGCAGAGGGGTCTTGGGATGATCGGTGGAGACGACATCGCCTACCTGGCGGGCGGCGGCAAGCTAAGCGCGCCGGACAACGCGACCCCGCGCTATCGTGGCGAGGTCATGCGCCAGATGGCCGTGCTCACTGACTCCCTGATGGCCGGCGCGGCGGGCTTCGCCGACTGCATCAATCTCGCCCCCGGCCTCAAGGAGCGGATCACGGCGGCCCGGATCGTGCTTGAGAAGTTCGGGCACGCCGAGAAGATCTTGCGCCTCATGGATCAATTCGGCGCCAACACGGCCCAGTACGTGAACGCCCATCCCTGGGCGGCACGCCGCGACAGGAGCGTCTATCTGGGAACCCGCCGGATCGAAGGCGACATGCGACTCAACGTATTCCATTACCCGATCTACGGCTGGGTGGATGCGGTCGTCCTGAACATCCTCATGGGACGGGCAACCGTGATCCAACTGGACGAGCTCACCCGCTGCTCCTACGCGCCGCTGGCTGACACGATAGCGGAGATCTTGCCACGAGAGGGGCACCACGCCGAGCTGGGTGAAGAGGGCCTGCGGATTGCCTTGTCCCGTGGTCACGACAGGACCGACGCGCAGGCCTCTGTCAACTACTGGTATCCACGGGTGGCGGACGCATTCGGTCGAGCCGACTCCGAACGGTTTGAGACCTATCGAAAGTACGGGCTCCGCCATCGCTCGAACCAGGAGCTGCGAGAGCGTTGGCAGGCTGTGGTTGGACCAATGCTGGCCAATTTTGGCCTACAGGTTCCAGAGCGAATGCCTGAACATGCGTAGCTCTGAGGCTGCGGACCCGTCCCGATGATACTGGATATGCTGAAGGGAGATTTGGATGAGCCGCGATCACGACAGCCAGCCGGCTGCTGCCCACGCAAGCGACCAGAGGAATCCCGGAGACGAAGCGTCACCCGGAGCACCGCAAACGGCTGAAAACATCTGCCGCGCGTGCCACGGCACCGGTCGGGTTGGGGACAAGCCCTGCCCGGACTGTGGAGGCAGTGGCAAGATCATCGAGACCGTCGGCGATGCCTGAACATCAACCCTTTCGGGCGGTCCCGCTTGGCGCATGTCCGGCGCTTCCGGTGCCGCCGAGTCCGCCAGACATGCCGCCAGTTCCACCCGCGCCCGGTCCCGAGCCACCGCCCCCGCGGCCTGAGCCGGGGAGGCCAAGACCCGCGCCCCAGCCGGATAGGGTGCCGGATTTGGACGAGTGAGCGTACCGAAGCTGTCTCGCAGGCGCTCGTGCCCATGAACCCGGCCTGTGAACATGCGACGCCCGGCTACTGCAAGTTCACGAACAGGCCGCCATCCGCGAGGAAACCCGTGCCCGTCACGTAGCGGGACATGTCGGACGCAAGGAACACCACCGGACCGACAATGTCCTCGGGCTCGCCCAGCCGGCCGAGCGGGATGCGCTTATTGAAATAGGCCTCCTTGCCGGGATCGGCGAGGTCGTCCTTGTTGATGTCGGTCCTGACAGTGCCCACGAACACCGAATTGCAGCGGATTCCATGCGGGCCGAGCGCGATGGCGCAGGACTGCATCAGCGAGTGCATGGCCGCCTTGGTCGGCGTGTAGTGGCTCTGCATCCCGCCGCCCACGAGGGCGCTGATCGAGCTGATGGCCAAGATCGCTCCGCCATGTCCTTGCTCAATCATCTGCTTGGCGGCTGCCTGCGTGGCGTAAAAGGTGCCGTAGTAGTTGACCTCGGTTGTCTGGCGCATGAGATCAGCAGGCATATCGAGAAAGCCGTGGAAGGGGCAGATGCCCGCGTTGTTGACCAGCGCATCGAGCTTGCCGAAGCGTTTCACGGCCTGAGCGACGATGGTTTCGGCCGTTCGCGGATCGGACACGTCGCCCTCCGCGGCAACTGCCCCGCGGCCAAGTCCCTGAATCGCCTTCACCACATCAAACCCCGGCCCCTCTCCGCCGCGCTCCGGCCGGAAGTTGACCACCACGTTCGCGCCTTCGCGCGCGCAGCCCAGGGCGACAGCCCGCCCGATCCCTCGTGATCCGCCGGTCACGGCGACCACTTTGCCCTCAAGCAACATGCCTTCGTCTCCTCAGAACCGAAAATTCTCGTTTCGAGGCTGGGCCTTGCGGCGCCTGCCCAGGGGGCGTCGCATGGCATCGATCGTCGTCTGGTGGATGCGGGCGAGATGCGCGTCCATCGCAGCCGCGGCCGCATCCGCATCCCCGGCCTTCAGGGCGGCGACAATCGCCCGGTGCTCGGCGGCGCTGCGCTGGATCACCCCTGGCGTCTCCGTTGCGATGCGGCGGTACTCCATCCCAAGTTCATACAGGCTCTGCGCAACGATCTTGAGAAAAGGATTGTCACCCAGCTCGTAAATCGCGCGGTGGAACTCCTGGTCCAGTATGCGAAAGCCGAGCGGATCGTCGATCAGCGCGAATCCGGCCGCCACCATCTCATCCAATCTGGCGGCCGCTGCGTCCGTGATGCGTCCGGCTGCCTCGCGCACCAGGCCGCTTTCGATCATCGACCGCGCCCTGTGAAGCGATTCCAGGCTTGCCGCGTCGAGCGAGATCACAAATTGCAACGGGGCCATCAGGCGCGCGACGGTGAGATCGGTCACGAAGCAGCGCCCGCCTTGCCGCGTTTCCACCACGCCCAGTATGGCCAGACCGCGCAGCGCCTCGCGCACGATTGGCCGGCTCACCTGGAAAGCTTGCGCCATTTGGGTCTCGCTCGGCAGGCTGTCGCCGGCTTTCAGGCTGCCCGACCGGATCAGGTCGATGATCTGCGTGACCAGTCGCTCCGCGGCGGACTTGCCGCGGAGCAATGGCGTGACGTTGCGGGCAAAACCACCAGAGTCGTCGCTCATGTCTAAAAGCATCGTATCGCGCCCTTGACCGCTGTCAACCTAGCTGCTAGGTGCCCCGACGAGCGAGGCGCTGAAGGGCAGGCAAGAAGGTTCCGGCGGTTTCGCGGAGCGTCCGGGGAGAACCGCGGCCATGAGCCCTCCGACCATCAGACAAGTTCGTGCCTTCGTCGTGCGCGGTGGCGCGGAAGGCGGAGGTGGCGACTACCACGACGTTGGCGAGGGCCACTGGATCGACGACCACATCGCCACGCCCATGGCGCGCTATCCGGAATACCGGCAGAGCCGCCGCAGCTTCGGCATCAATGTCCTTGGCACCTTGATCGTCGAGATCGAGGCGAGTGACGGCACGATCGGCTTCGCGATCACGACCGCTGGCGAGATCGGTGCTTTCGTCGTGGAACGGCACCTTTCGCGCTTCCTCGAAGGTCGGCCGATCACTGACATCGAGAAGGCCTGGGATCAGATGTACTTCTCGACCCAGTTCTACGGCCGTCGCGGCATCGTGGTGAACGCTATTTCCGCTGTTGATCTGGCGTTGTGGGATCTGCTCGCGAAATGGCGCAAGGAGCCGGTACATGCGCTGCTCGGCGGCCCCGTGCGCGACGAGCTTGTGTTCTACGCCACGGGGGCGAGGCCGGACCTCGCCAAGGAACTCGGCTTCATCGGCGGCAAGATGCCGTTACAGCACGGTCCGGCCGAAGGCGAGAAGGGGCTCAGAAAGAATCTTGCCAAGCTGGAGGACATGCGCGGCAAGGTCGGCGAGGATTTCTGGCTTATGTTCGACTGCTGGATGAGCCTAGACCTGAACTACGCGACAAGGCTCGCGCACAAGGCGCATCCGCTTGGCCTGAAGTGGATCGAGGAATGCCTGTCGCCCGACGATTATTGGGGCTATGCCGAACTGCGGAAGAACGTGCCGCGCGGGATGCTGGTCACGACCGGAGAGCACGAGGCGACCCGCTGGGGATTCCGGATGCTGCTGGAAATGGGCTGTTGCGACATCATCCAGCCGGATGTGAACTGGTGCGGCGGGATTTCCGAACTCATCAAGATCTCGTCGCTTGCCGACGCGCACGGGGCGCTGATGGTGCCGCACGGATCGGGGGTTTACAGCTACCATTTCGTTGCAACGCGCCATAACAGCCCGTTCGCCGAAATGATCATGAGCGCGCCGAAGGCGGACAGAGTCCTGCCAGCGTTTCACCCGCTGCTGCTGAACGAGCCGGTGCCTGAGAACGGACGCCTGAAGGTGTCGCTGCTCGACAGGCCCGGCTTTGGCGTGGAGCTAAATCCCGCGAGCAACCTGCACCGCCCCTATACGCACTAGCGCGGCTGGCGGCGCAGCTCGAACCTGCGAGGGAGGAACCCTGAATGACTCGAAGGCAAGTCCTGGCTGCCGGCATCGCGATGTCGCTTGGCCTGGCGCTCGGCGCGCACCAGGCGCCGGCCGCGGGCAACATGCGCATCGCCATGGTGGTGAAGGCGCTCGGCATCGGCTTTTTCGACGCCGCGCACCGGGGCGGCGAGGAGGCGGCCAAGCAGATCGGTAATCTCGATCTGATCTACACCGGCCCCACGACGACCACCGCGGAAGCGCAGATCGAAACGATCAACTCGCTAATCGCCCAGCATGTCAACGCTATCGCGATTTCCGCCAACGACACCGATGCGCTCGTGCCGAGCCTCAAGAAGGCGATGCAGCGCGGCATCACAGTCGTTTCCTGGGATAGCGCGGTCGCTCCCGCCGGCCGCCAAGCGCATCTGGAGCCGTCGAGCGTGAAGCTGATCGGCGAAACCCTGGTCAAGCTTGCCGCGCAGCCGATCGGCGGCAAGGGCGAGATCGCCATCCTTTCAACCACCCCGACGGCCACCAACCAGAACAACTGGATCGCCGCGACGAAGCAGAGCTTGCCCTCGCAGCCGGGGCTCAAGCTCGTCGCCACGGTTTACGGCGAGGATCTTGCCGACAAGAGCTATCGCGAGACGGTGGCGCTGCTCGAAGCGCATCCCGAGGTCAAGGTGATCGTGGCTCCGACTTCCATCGGCATCGTGGCGGCGGCTCAGGCTGTCGAAGACCAGCGCAAAGTTGGCAAAGTGTTCGTCACCGGCCTCGGCCTGCCGTCGGAACTGGCGGGGCATGTCCTGAAGGGCTCGGTCGAGAGCTTCGCGATCTGGAACCCCGTCGATCTCGGGTACGGCGCCATCTATTTGGCCCACGACATCGCCAGCGGAAAGGTGAAGCCGTCCCCCGGCAAGTCGGTCGAGCTTGGCCGACTTGGCTCGCGCACCTTCAGTGAGAACAACGTCGTCGTTCTCGGGCCGCCGACGATTTACGACAAGGCCAACGTCGTCGAGGCGGCCAAGCTCTTCTGAGCAGCCATACTCCCGGCGCCGCGGCGACGGCGCCGGGCCAGCACCGGTCAGGACTCCCCAATGGCCACACCGATATTCGCGCTTTCCGGCGTCAGCAAGTCCTTCCCCGGCGTGAGAGCGCTGGATGGCGCTCGCCTGGAGCTCTACCCTGGCGAAGTGACGGCCCTGATCGGCGAGAACGGCGCCGGAAAGTCCACGCTGGTGAAGATCATGACCGGCATCTATCAGCCGGATCAAGGAGAAATGCTCCTGGACGGCAAGCCGCTGGCGCTGCGCGGTCCAGAGGAGGCGTTCGCCGCCGGCATCACCGCGATCTACCAGGAGACGGTGCTGTTCGAGGAGCTGAGCGTGGCCGAGAACATTTTCCTCGGCCACGAGCCGCGCCGGGTCGGCGGCCTGATCGACTGGCCGGCCATGTACGCCCGCACGCGCGAGCTGCTCGCGCGACTTGAAATCGGGCTTGATCCGCGAACCATCCTCAAGGAACTCAGCATCGCGCAGCGGCACGTCGTCGGCATCGCCCGCGCGCTCTCGATCGACGCCCGCATCGTCATCATGGACGAGCCCACGGCCGCGCTGTCACGCCGCGAAATCGACGACCTTTACGGGATCGTCCGCGGCCTGACCGCCGCCGGTAAGGCGGTCCTGTTCATCACGCACAAATTCGACGAGATCTTCGCGATCTGCGACCGCCACGCCGTGTTCCGGGACGGCCGCTTCATCGGCGCCGGCCTGATCACCGACGTGGATCAGGATCGGCTCGTCTCCATGATGGTCGGCCGGAGCGTCGATCAGATTTACCCGAAGCGCCCCGCGAAGCTCGGCGAGGTCATCCTTGAAGTGGAGCGTCTGTCACACCCGACGGAGTTCGAGGACATCTCGTTTAGCCTACGCC
>DATFDN010000319.1:0-3403 GCA_035252035.1 Acetobacteraceae bacterium
CCCTCCAGGACGATGCCGCCGCCCGCGACGACGTGGCGCGGCTGACCGGCCGGCCCCTTGTCCTTCGTTCCGACCCGTCGCTCGGGCCGACGGGGTGGCGGGTGGAGATGGCCGGGCACTGACGCACCTCGCCCTTGCCGATCGTCCGTCCGAGCGTCATCGTGCGCGGCCTCGGGCATCTCGCGCGAGGGAGCCAGCCGCGATGCATGACGAATTAGTCGCGCGTGCAACAAGCCTTGTGCCGCAGCTCTTCGAGCGAACGGCCGAAGCCGACGCGTTGCGCCGGATGCCGGAGGCGAATGTCGCCGCGCTGCGGCAGGGCGGGATGTTCCGGGTGCTGCAATCGCGCCGCTTCGGCGGATATCAGGCATCCCTGCGGTCCCATATCGACATCGTGGCCGAGATCGCGCGCGGCTGCGCCTCGACCGGCTGGTGCCTGGGCGTGATCCACGCGCACAGCTGGCTGATGGGCCTGTTCCCGCTAGCGGCCCAGCAGGACACGTTCGGAACCAATCCGGACGCGATCATCGCCGCCGTGATCACCCCGCACGGCACCGCGCAAGCGGTGGGCGAGGGTTATTTCCTCAACGGGGTTTGGCCGTTCGCCTCGGGCTCGGAGCACGCGGACTGGTTGCTCCTGGGCGCCGCCGTGCGCGACGGCGCCGGGGCGGCGATCGACGAGGGGGAACTGCTGGTCCCGGCCGCCGACATCCTCATAAAGGACGATTGGAACGTCGCCGGCCTGCGCGGCACCGGAAGTTGCAGCATCGTCGCCAAGGACGTGTTCGTGCCGAAGCACCGCTTCCTGTCGATGCCCGCGGCAATCGAGGGGCGCGCGCCGGGGATCGCGCTCCATGACGGCTGGCTCTATCGATCGGCCGTGGTTCCCGTGCTGGCGCTCGCGATCACGCCGGCCGCGCTCGGCGCGGCGCGGCGTGCCTACGATACCTTCACCAAGCGCCTGCCGGGCCGCCTCGTGGCGTTCACACAGCGCGAGCGGCAGATCGAGATGCCGGTGACGCATGTGCAGGTCGCCGAGGCCGCGACCAAGATCGACGTCGCGCGGCTGCTGCTGTATCGCGCGGCGGACGATATCCAGCGCGCGGCGGAACTGGGCGAGACGATGGAGCTGGCCCGGCGCGCGCGGGTGCGCATGGACTGCGCCCATGCGGTGCGCCAGTGCCTTGAGGCCGTCGAGACGCTCTATCTCGCCTCGGGGGGCAGCGGCATCGCCGAGTCCAACCCGACGCAGCGCGCCTGGCGGGATGTCCACGCCATCAACATGCACGGGGCGCTCAACTTGCAGACCAATCAGGAGATGTACGGGCGGATTCTGTTGGGATTGGAACCGAACACGCCGCTGATTTGAGCCGAGGGCGTAGGGTAGGGCGGAAAAGCGGAGCGCATTCCGCCCCACGCCTGTCAAGAGATCGCTCAGACGTTCTCGTATTCCGCGGAAATGTCCCGGTTGGTGTAGTCTCGCAGCAGCGCCGTGGCGATCAGGCCGATGATCGACACGGCGAGAATGTAGAGCGCGACGGGAAGGCTCGAATGATACCGCGCGACCAGCCACGTCGCCACGAACGGCGCCGGGCCGCCCGCGATGATGGAGGCGAGCTGGTAGCCAAGGGACGCCCCGCTGTAGCGGAGCCGTGGCGAGAACGCCTCGGCGATGAGCGCCGCCTCGGGTCCGTACAGGTTCATGACCGGAAGATAGGAGATCGCCACCGCGATGAAGACCACCGCCGGAATCATGGTGTCCAGCATGGCGTAATAGACAAAGCCGAAAACGCCCATGATCACGCAGCCGATCATGAACATGCGCTTGCGGCCGATCCTGTCGGAGAGGCGGCCGGCGATCGTGACCCAGAGGAATCCCAGCACGGTCTGCGCGAGCACGCCCCACAACAGGAAATCGCGCGTCACTCCCAGGACCGTGGTGCCGTAGGTGAAGATGAACGTTGCGACGAGATACCCAGGCGCCTGCTCCGGCAGCCGGAGCAGGGCGGTCAGCAGCACTTGCCTCGGCTGGCGCTTCAGCACCTCCAACACCGGCACGCGCTCGATCCGCTCTTCGTCGAGTATCCTCTGGAACACCGGCGTTTCGAGAATGCCCAGCCGGATCCACAGCCCGATGCCGACCATGACAATGCTGATCAGGAACGGCACCCGCCATCCCCACACCAGGAACTGATCGCCGGAGAGCCAACTGAAGAACAGGACCGCGCCGTTGGCCAGGAACAGCCCGACCGGCGCGCCGAATTGCGGCCAGGAGGCGATAAATCCCCGGTTGTGGTTTCCCCTGCTCCACTCCATCGCCAGCAAGACGGAGCCGCCCCATTCGCCGCCCACCCCGATGCCTTGGATCAGCCGGATGAGCGTGAGCAGCACGGGAGCCCAGACGCCGATGCTGGCATAGGTGGGCATCAGGCCGACCGCCGTGGTCGCGATCCCGGTGAGCAGCAGGGTCGTGATCAGGGTGGCCTTGCGGCCGATCCGGTCGCCGTAATGACCGAAGATCGCCGCGCCGATGGGCCGGCCGACGAACCCGATGAAGAACACCCCGAACGCCTGGAGCACGCCGACCAACGGCTCCGATCCAGGGAAGAACAGCTTGCCGAACACCAGGCCGGTGACGGTGCCGTAGAGCAGGAAGTCGTACCATTCGATCGTGGTGCCGACGGTGCTGGCGACCAGCGCCCGGCGGAGATGCCTGTCATGCTCGGTTTCGGACAGGCCGCTGAGCGCGGAAACCGCTGTGGACATCGTGAATCCTCCCGTTGTTGGGTGGTCACGGATGCACCATCACTGTCCCATCCAACGGGTCGTGCTGTCAGGCGTTGAGCCGCCCATCTTGGTGCGCCCGTGCCGTCCGCCGCCACAATGGATGAAAACGGAAGCGGCCGACAACAGGAACGAGCGGAGGCTTTACGTCTGCGGGTACTGGAAGGTGAACTGCTCGGTGAAAGGCTGCCACCAGCCTGGGACGCCGGTCTCCTGGTCGGTGTGGCGCAGGAAGCCGTTGGCTTCCGGCGGCTCGTAGCGGAACGTCACCGTGTACGTGCCGGGACCGTCCATCTTGACGTTGGCGGCGTAGTGGGGGCCGTCCTTCGCCGTCATCGGGACCAGCTTGCCGTCCGCGCGCCAGTCCGTGCCCTTCTTCGTCAAATGGTAGGTGATCGTCAGGTACGGCACCCACGCCCCGTCGGGGAAGCCATGGACGTTGTCCGCCGTGGCGTGAACGTCCGCCTCCAGGTGGATTGCATCGGAACCCATCGCCATGCCAGGCGGCATCGGTGCCATCTCGATGCCGACGAGGTAGTTCGCGGCGATCTCCATGTCGTGCGCGTGGGCGGGGCCGCCGATCGGGTACTCGCGCGCCTGCCCGGCGTGAGCCAGAACG
>DATFDN010000320.1:0-32546 GCA_035252035.1 Acetobacteraceae bacterium
CTCCTGGCGCGCGGCACCCTTCGATTGCGCGCCGCCCCGCGCCGGCGCGCCGCCCCTGGCCTGCGGGCCGGACTTCTTGCCGGCCGACGGCTTTCCGCCCTTCGACTTCGTTCCGCTCATCTCAGCCCTCGATCACCTGGCCGGTGGCCTTCGCGACCCGCACCTTCCGCCCGTCTTCCAGGATGCGGAACCCCACGCGGGTGCGCTTCTCGCTTTTTGGATCGACCAGCATCACGTTCGACAGGTGGATCGACGCCTCCTCGCGCACGATTCCTCCCGGCTGGGCCATCCCGCGCGGCTTGGTGTGCTTGGTGACGATGTTCACCCCCGCGACCAAGGCGCGCTCGGCGCGAGGGAACACGCGCAGCACCTCGCCGCGGACGCCCTTGCTCTTGCCGGCGATCACTTCCACGGTGTCGCCCTTGCGGATGCGGGCGGCCATCAGATCACCTCCGGCGCCAGCGAGATGATCTTCATGAACCGCCGCGCCCGCAGCTCGCGCACCACGGGGCCGAAGATGCGCGTGCCGATCGGCTCCTGCTGCTTGGTGATCAGCACCGCGGCGTTGCGGTCGAAGCGGATCGCGCTGCCGTCGGGCCGGCGAACGGGGAAGGCGGTGCGCACGATGACCGCCTGATGCACGTCGCCCTTCTTCACCTTGCCGCGCGGGATTGCCTCCTTCACCGAGACCACGATCACGTCGCCCACGGAGGCGGTCTTGCGCCTGGAGCCGCCCAGCACCTTGATGCACTGCACCCGCCGCGCACCCGAATTGTCGGCGACGTCGAGGTTGCTCTCAACCGAAATCACGCCCCTGCCCCCTCGGTCTGGACGGGCTCGGCCGCGGCCGGCGCGCCCTGCTGCGTTAGCGGCCCGCCATTGCGCTCAATGACCATCCAGGTCTTGCGCTTGCTGATCGGGCGGCACTCCTCGATGCGCACCAGATCGCCGACCTTGCACTGGTTGGCCTCGTCGTGTGCGGCGTATTTCTTGGAGCGCCGGATGAACTTCTTGTACAGCGGGTGCATGACGCGACGCTCAACAAGCACCGTCACGGTCTTGTCCATCTTGTCGCTCGTCACCCTGCCAGTGAGGACGCGCCTCGGCATTCAGGATCCCCTCTCGGTCCGGGCGGCCGCGCGCTGGCGCTCGCCCATGATGGTCTTGAGGCGCGCGATCTCGCGCCGCACCTGGCGGACGCGGGCCACCGCCTCCACCTGGCCCGTCGCGCGCTGGAAGCGCAGGTTGAACTGCTCCCTGCGCAGCGCGACCAGCAAATCCGCCATCTCGTCCGGCGTCTTGGCCCGCAGGTCGGATGCCGTGTTCACGCCCTTGGCCATCACGCGTCTCCGATCCGCTGCACGATCTTGGTCCGGATCGGCAGTTTCGCCGCCCCGAGCGTCAGCGCCTCGCGCGCCACCTCGGGCGGCACCCCGTCGAGTTCGAACATGATGCGGCCGGGATGCACGCGGCAGACCCAGAACTCCGGGCTGCCCTTGCCCGATCCCATGCGGACCTCGGCCGGCTTCACCGAGACCGGCACATCGGGGAAGATCCTGATCCAGACCCGTCCCGCGCGCCGCATCGCGCGCGTGATCGCGCGCCGCGCCGCCTCGATCTGCCGCGCGGTGATCCGCTCCGGCTCCAGCGCCTTCAGCCCATAGGCGCCGAAATTGAGCTGGGTGCCAGCGCTGGCGAGGCCGTGGATGCGGCCCTTGTGCGCCTTGCGGTACTTGGTGCGCTTCGGTTGCAGCATGGTCTGTCCACCGGTCGATCTATCGTTGCGGCGCCTGCTCGGCCGCGCGCCGGTCCTGGGCGAGCGGGTCGTGGGCCAGGATCTCGCCCTTGAAGATCCATACCTTCACGCCGCAGGTGCCATAGGTGGTCTTCGCGGTGGCGTGCCCGAAATCGACGTCGGCGCGCAGCGTGTGCAGCGGCACCCGCCCCTCGCGGTACCACTCCACCCGCGCGATCTCCGCGCCCCCGAGCCGGCCGCCGCAGTTGATGCGGATGCCTTGCGCGCCGAGCCGCATCGCCGATTGCACCGCGCGCTTCATCGCGCGGCGGAAGGCGACGCGCCGTTCGAGCTGCTGGGCGATGTTCTCCGCGACCAGGGTGGCGTCGATCTCGGGCTTGCGGATCTCGACGATGTTCAGCGTGACATCGGCCTTCGCCATGCGGCTGAGATCCTTCTTCAGGATCTCGATGTCCTGGCCCTTCTTGCCGATCACCACGCCGGGGCGCGCGGCATAGATCGTCACGCGCGGCTTCTTGGCGGGACGCTCGATCACCACGCGCGAAACCCCGGCCCCGCGCAGGCGCTCGCGCAGCCGCTTGCGCAGCCGCAGGTCATCATGCAGCAGCGCGGCGTAGTCCGAGCCGGCGTACCAGCGGCTGTCCCAGGTGCGGTTGATGCCGACCCGAAGCCCGATGGGATTGACTTTGTGACCCATTATGCGGCCCTCCGCCCGGCCGGCCTCTCATTCGTCTCGCTGTCCGCGGCGCGTTCCTCGACCACGATCCGCAGATGGCTGAACCATTTCTCGACGCGCGCCGCGCGCCCGCGCCCGCGCGCATGGAACCGGCGCATCACGATCGACCGCCCCACCTCGGCGCGCGAGACCACCAGGCGATCGACGTCAAGCTGGTGGTTGTTCTCCGCGTTCGCAATCGCGCTCTCCAGAGTCTTGCGCACCTGATGGGCGATGCGCCGCTTGCTGAAGGTCAACGTCGCGATGGCCCGCGAGGCCGGCAGGTTGCGGATCGTCGCCGCCACCAGGTTCAGCTTGCGCGGCGAGACGCGCACGTTGCGCAGCACCGCTTCGGCCTCGTTGTCCGCCAGCATACGCGGAAGACCCGGCTTGCCCATCTCAGCCCCGCCTCGCCTTCTTGTCGCCGGAATGGCCGGTGAAGGTCCGGGTCGGCGAGAACTCGCCGAACTTGTGCCCGACCATGTTCTCGTTCACCTGCACCGGCAGGAACTTGCGGCCGTTGTAGACGCCGAAGGTGAGGCCCACGAATTGCGGCAGGATGGTCGAGCGTCGCGACCAGATCCGGATGATCTCGTTGCGGCCCGACGCACGCGAAGCCTCGGCCTTCTTCAGCAAATACCCGTCCACGAACGGGCCTTTCCAGACGGAGCGCGCCATCGTCCTACCTGCCCCCGCTCACTTTTTGCCCTGGTGGCGGCTGCGGATGATCAGCCGCTGCGTGCGCTTGTTGTTGCGCGTCTTGTAGCCCTTGGTCGGCTTGCCCCAGGGCGTGACCGGATGCCGCCCGCCCGAGGTCCGTCCCTCGCCGCCGCCGTGCGGGTGATCGACCGGGTTCATCACCACGCCCCGGTTGTGCGGGCGCCGGCCGAGCCAGCGCGACCGGCCGGCCTTGCCGATCTTCTGGTTCATGTTGTCGGGGTTTGACACCGCGCCGACCGAGGCCATGCACTCCGCGCGCACCATGCGCAGCTCGCCCGACATCAGCTTGATCTGGGCATAGCCCGCGTCCTTGCCGACAAGCTGCGCGTAGGTTCCGGCCGAACGCGCGATCTTGCCCCCCGCGCCGGGCTTCATCTCGATGTTGTGGACGATGGTGCCGACCGGGACCGCCGCCAGCGGCATCGCGTTGCCCGGCTTGATATCGACGCGCGCCCCCGCCGTCACCGTATCGCCCGCGCGCAGCCGCTGCGGCGCCAGGATATAGGACAGCTCGCCATCCGCGTACTTGATCAAGGCGATGAAGGCGGTGCGGTTCGGGTCGTACTCCAGCCGCTCCACCGTCGCCGGCACGTCGAACTTGCGCCGCTTGAAATCGACGTAGCGGTAGGTCCGCTTGTGCCCGCCGCCGCGGAAGCGGCTGGTGATGTGGCCATGGTTGTTGCGCCCGCCGGTGCTGATCTTGCCCTCGGTCAGCCGCTTGACCGGCTTGCCCTTCCACAGCTCGGTGCGCGCGATCAGAACCGTGCCGCGCAGGCTGGCCGTGACCGGATTGTAGCTCTTCAGCGGCATGTCCCTGCTCTCATGCGATCGTGCTGGTGAAGTCGATCTGCTGGCCGGCGGCGAGCCGCACGAATGCCTTCTTCGCGTCCGACCGCCGTCCAGGACGGCCGCGGAACCGCTTGGTCTTGCCCTTCTGGATCAGCGTGTTCACCGCTGTCACCTGCACGCCGAACAGCGCCTCGACCGCGACTTTGATCTCGGGCTTGGTGGCGCGGAGCGGCACCCAGAAGACGTACTGTCCGTGCTCGGAAAGGCGCGTCGCCTTCTCGGTGATGACCGGGCTGCGGATCAGCTCGTAGATGGCCTCGCGCGACAGCCGTGGCCGGCGCGGCGCCCTCTTGGCGTCCGTCTGCTGTGTCTCGCTCATGCCGCCTCCCCTTCGGTCCCGGCGCTCGCGGCCTCGCCCGCCAGCCGCCGGCGCAGCCCTTCCACGCCCGCCGTGGTGATCGCCAGCACGTCGTGGCGCAGGATGTCGTACACGTTCGCCCCGATGCTCGGCAGCACGTTGAGCCCCGGTATGTTGCGGCTGACACGCCGGAAGCCCTCGTCAACCGTGTGATCGACGATCAGCGCCGAGCGCCAGCCCAGGGTCTTCAGCTTGCGCGCGAGCTCCTTGGTCTTGCCGGACCCGTCCGCGGCCTGGTCCAGCACCACCAGCTTGCCCTCGGCCTGCTTCTGCGACAGCGCCGAAATCAACCCCAGGCGGCGCACCTTCTTGTTGAGGCTGTACTCGTGCGAGCGCACCACCGGCCCATGTACCACGCCGCCCGTGCGGAACTGCGGTGCGCGCAGGCTGCCCTGCCTCGCGTTGCCGGTTCCCTTCTGGCGGTACGGCTTCCTGGTGGTGCCCTGCACCTCGCCCATGCCCTTCGTCTTGTGCGTGCCGGCGCGGCGCTTGGCGAGCTGCCAATGCACGACGCGCGCCATGATGTCGGTGCGCGGTTTGGCGCCGAAGAACTCGTCCGGCAGATCCGTGCTGCCGGTCTCGGTGTTGTCGAGGGTTCGGATTGCGACCTGCATGGCGGAGCTTCCTTACGCCGCCGCCGGCGCTTCCGCCAGCGCGGCCGGATAGGGCGCGTCGGCCGGACGGGCGCGCTTGATCGCGTCGCGCACCAGGACGAACCCGCCGCGCGCGCCGGGAACCGCGCCTTTCAGGAAGATCAGCCCCTTTTCGGCATCGACGGCCGCCACCTCCAGGCCGAGCGTGGTCACGCGCTCATGCCCGAGATGGCCCGCCATCTTCTTGTTCTTGAACACCTTGCCGGGATCTTGCCGGTTGCCTGTGGAACCGTGGCTGCGATGGCTGATCGACACGCCGTGGCTCGCCTCCAGGCCGCTGAAGTTCCACCGCTTCATCGCCCCGGCGAAACCCTTGCCCTTGCTGGTCGCCGTGACATCGACGCGCTGGCCGACCAAGAAATGCGCCGCCGACAGCGTGGCGCCCGGCTCAAGCAGCGCGTCGGCATCGACGCGGAACTCGGCCAGCCGCGCTTTCGGCTCCACCTTGTTCTTGGCGAAGTGGCCGCGATTGGGCTTGGTCACGTTCTTGACCTTGGCGCGCCCCCAGCCGAGCTGCACCGCGCTGTAGCCGTCCCTCTCCTCGGTGCGCGCCGCGACCACCTGCACCGCGTCCAGGTGCAGCACCGTGACCGGCACGTGCGTGCCGTCGTCGCGGAAGATCCGCGTCATGCCCAGCTTCTTGGCGATCAGTCCGGTTCGCATGACCTGTCCTCAGATCTTGATCTCAACATCCACGCCGGCGGCGAGGTCGAGCTTCATCAGCGCGTCCACCGTCTGGGGCGTCGGCTCGACGATGTCGAGCAGACGCCGGTGCGTGCGGATCTCGAACTGCTCGCGGCTCTTCTTGTCAACATGCGGCGAGCGGTTGACGGTGAAACGCTCGATATGCGTCGGCAGCGGAATCGGTCCGCGAACGCGGGCACCCGTGCGCTTGGCCGTGTTGACGATCTCCTTCGTGCTGTTGTCGAGCACGCGGTGATCGTACGCCTTGAGGCGGATGCGTATGTTCTGGTTGTCCATCGCTCGCTTATCCGTTCGGCGGAGACGACGCCGGCGCCCCAACCGCTATGGGGCGCCGGCGCACGCGTGTCTATCTAGGCTGTGATCTTCGCGACCACGCCGGCGCCGACGGTCCGGCCGCCCTCGCGGATGGCGAAGCGCAGCCCCTCGTCCATGGCGATCGGCGCGATCAGCTCCACGCTCATCGACACGTTGTCGCCGGGCATCACCATCTCGGTGCCCTCGGGGAGCTGGACGACGCCGGTCACGTCAGTGGTGCGGAAGTAGAACTGCGGCCGGTAGTTGGTGAAGAACGGCGTGTGCCGCCCGCCCTCCTCCTTGGTGAGGATGTAGGCTTCGGCCTGAAACTTCGTGTGCGGCGTGATCGAGCCGGGCCTGGCGAGCACCTGGCCGCGCTCGACCTCCTCGCGCTTGGTGCCGCGCAGCAGGGCGCCAATGTTGTCGCCCGCCTCGCCGCGATCCAGCAGCTTGCGGAACATCTCCACCCCCGTGACGACAGTCTTCTGCGTCGGCCTGAGACCGACGATCTCGACCTCGTCGCCCACCGTGATCACGCCGCGCTCCACGCGTCCCGTCACCACCGTGCCGCGCCCGGAGATCGAGAACACGTCCTCGATCGGCATGAGGAACGGGCGGTCCGTCGCGCGCTGCGGCTGCGGGATGTACTCGTCCACCGCCTTCATCAGCTCGATCACCGACTGCTCGCCGATCTGCGGCTCGCGGTCCTCCAGCGCGCACAGGGCCGAGCCCTTGACGATCGGGATCTCGTCGCCGGGGAACTGGTAGGACGAGAGCAGCTCGCGCACCTCAAGCTCGACCAGTTCGAGCAGCTCCGGGTCGTCCACCATGTCCACCTTGTTGAGATAGACCACGAGCGCCGGCACGCCGACCTGCCGGGCGAGCAGGATGTGCTCGCGCGTCTGCGGCATCGGTCCGTCGGCGGCGGAGACAACGAGGATCGCGCCGTCCATCTGCGCCGCGCCCGTGATCATGTTCTTCACGTAGTCGGCGTGGCCAGGGCAATCGACATGCGCGTAATGGCGGTTGGCGGTCTCGTACTCGACATGCGCCGTGGCGATGGTGATGCCGCGCGCGCGCTCCTCCGGCGCCTTGTCGATCTGGTCGTACGCCGTATAGGTGGCGCCGCCCGCCTTGGCCAGAACCTTGGTGATCGCCGCGGTCAGCGAGGTCTTGCCATGATCGACATGGCCGATTGTGCCGATATTGCAGTGCGGCTTGGTGCGCTGGAATTTCGCCTTGGCCATCGTCAGTCTCTCCGTGGACCCATGGTCCGTGTCCAGTGGTTCGAGGTGTTACCAGCGGTAGTGGCTGAAAGCCTTGTTGGCCTCCGCCATCCGGTGGGTGTCTTCGCGCTTCTTCACCGCCGCGCCGCGGTTGTTGACCGCGTCCATCAGCTCGTTGGACAGGCGGTCTTCCATCGTGTGCTCGCCGCGCTTGCGCGCGGCGTCGATCAGCCAGCGGATCGCGAGCGCCTGACGCCGCTCCGCCCGCACCTCGACGGGCACTTGGTAGGTGGCCCCGCCCACGCGGCGGGAGCGGACCTCGACAACCGGCTTCACGTTGTCGAGCGCCTCGTGGAACATGCGCACCGGATCGGCCTGCGCCCCGCCGCGCCGGCGCATGACATCGAGTGCCGAATAGACGATGCCCTCGGCTGCGGACTTCTTCCCGTCGTACATCAGCGCGTTCATGAAGCGCGTGATGACGACATCGCCGAACTTGGCGTCCGGCAGGATCTCGCGCTTGACGGCGCGGCGGCGTCGCGACATTGGCGGCCCCTCCCTACTTCGGCCGTTTCGCGCCGTAGAGCGAACGGCGCTGGCGACGCTTGGCGATGCCTTGCGTGTCAAGCACGCCGCGCAGGATGTGATAGCGCACGCCGGGCAAGTCCTTCACTCGCCCCCCACGGATCAGCACGACCGAGTGCTCCTGGAGATTGTGGCCCTCGCCGGGGATGTAGCTCACCACCTCGTAGCCGTTGGTGAGCCGCACCTTGGCGACCTTGCGAAGCGCCGAGTTCGGCTTCTTCGGGGTGGTCGTGTACACGCGGGTGCAGACGCCGCGCTTCTGCGGACAGTTTTGCAGCGCCGGAACCTTGTTCCGCGTCCGTTGCGGCTCCCGCCCCTTGGCGATCAATTGGTTGATGGTCGGCATGCGCCCTTATCTCGTTCGTTCATCGTCTTGGCCTGTCCGCGGCTCGTGTCACCGCCGTCCACGGGCAAAACCCGCGTGCGCGGGGCGCAAGGCCCCGCGGTGCGGGTGAGGTGCTGGCCCGCGGCCTGGGCTTCCGTCACCGGACCGGAAGCGGCGCCGCGCGCGATGCTGCCTGCGAATTCGACGGCCAACCGAAACGCTAGGGCCGGCCAAGGCGGCGGAACCTAGTGTCGCGCGGCGGGCAAGTCAACCCAGTATGCCGACAAGAGATGACCCATTGCCGGAACCTATGCGCCGGCTGTGCGTTCCGCCGACGAAAAGTTTCGGAGAGCCCGCATGTGGTGGTGGTTCCTGATATGGGTGGTGATCATTTGGCTGCTGCTGAGCGGCGGCGGCTACTACGGCTACCGCCGGTCCTACTACGGCCGCAGCTCGGCGACCGGCCTCCTGCTGGTCCTACTGATCATTTTCCTGATCGTGGTGATCTTCTGGGGGCCGTACTGGGGCGGGTACGGGTACCGGGCGTACTGAGGGCGGCCGATCCCCCTTCCCCCGGCCCCCTCCCGCAAGGGGAGGGGGAGAAGAATAAAGCCCCTCCCCTCGCGGGAGGGGTTTGGGGAGGGGGTCGGACCTACTCCGCCGCCGCCTTGGTCGTCCCCGTGATCTGGGCCGCGTTGCCTGTGTTGAGCAGGCGCTGGTCGCGCCCGGCGGCGATGGCGCGCAGGCGGTTCATCACCGCCCCCGTGCCGGCCGGAATCAGGCGCCCGACGATCACGTTCTCCTTCAGGCCGGTCAGCGAATCGACCTTGCCCGCCGTGGCGGCCTCGGTCAGCACCCGCGTCGTCTCCTGGAACGAGGCGGCGCTGATGAAGCTGTTGGTCTGCAAGCTGGCCTTGGTGATGCCTTGCAGCACCGGCATCGCCACCGCCGGGCGGTCATCGCGCCCCAGCTTGGCCATCACGGCCTCGAACTCCAGGCGATCCACCTGCTCGCCCGCCAGGAACGTCGTGTCGCCGGGATCGAGAACCTCGACCTTCTGCAACATCTGGCGAACGATCACCTCGATGTGCTTGTCGTTGATCTTCACGCCCTGCAACCGGTACACGTCCTGGATCTCGTTGACTAGGTAGTCGGACAGCGCCTCCACGCCGAGCACCTTCAGGATGTCGTGCGGCACGCGCGGCCCGTCCACCAGCGGATCGCCTCGGCGGACGAAGTCGCCCTCCTGGACCGAGACATGCTTGCCCTTCGGGATCAGGTACTCGGTCTCCTCGCCGGTTTCGTCGTTCTTCACGAGGACGCGGCGCTTCGCCTTGTAGTCCTTCCCGAACTCGATCCGCCCGTCGGTCTCCGCGATCACCGCGTGGTCCTTCGGCCGGCGGGCCTCGAACAGCTCGGCCACGCGCGGCAGGCCGCCGGTGATGTCGCGGGTCTTGCTGCCCTCGCGCGGGATGCGCGCCAGCACGTCGCCCGCGGCGACCTGGGCGCCGTTATCGACCGAGAGGATCGAGTCGGGCGCCAGGAAGTAGCGCGCATCCGCGCCGTTCGGCAGCTTCAGCACCTCGCCCCGCTCGTCCTTGAGCTGCAGGCGGGGACGCAGATCCACCGTCTTGGCGCCTTGCTTGTAGTCCACCACCACCTTGGAGGTGAGGCCCGTGACCTCGTCCATCCGCTCGACCAAGGTCACGCCGTCGATCAGGTCGATATACTCGACCTGGCCGTTGCGCTCGGTGATGATCGGCAAGGTGTACGGATCCCACTCGGCGAGCTTCTGGCCTCGCGCGACGAGCTGATCCTCGTCCACGAGCAGCCGCGCGCCATAGGGCACGCGGAAGCGGGCGCGCTCAAGGCCCTTGTCGTCCTGCAACACGATCTCGCAGTTGCGGCTCATGACGACCGGCGTGCCCTGGCTGTTCATCACCACGAAGCGGTTCTTCACGCCGACGCGCCCATCATGGCTCGCCTCCACGAAGGACTGCTCGGCACCGCGCTGCGCGGCGCCGCCGATGTGGAAGGTCCGCATGGTGAGCTGCGTGCCGGGCTCGCCGATCGACTGGGCGGCGATCACGCCCACCGCCTCGCCGATGTTGACCGGCGTGCCGCGCGCGAGGTCGCGGCCGTAGCAGTGCGCGCACACCCCGATCGGGGCCTCGCACGTCAGCACGGAGCGGATCTGCACCGACTCCACGCCTAACTGCTCGATGCGGTCGGCGGCCTCCTCCTCGATCAGCGTGTTGGCCGGGACGATCACCTCGCCGCTCGCTGGATCGAGCACGTCCCGCGCCGCGGTGCGGCCGAGGATGCGCTCCGCCAGGCTCGCGACCACCTCGCCGCCGTCCATCACCGCGCGCACGGTCAGGCCGCGCTCAGTGCCGCAATCCTCCTCGACCACGATGCAGTCCTGCGCGACGTCGACAAGGCGCCGGGTGAGATAGCCCGAGTTCGCCGTCTTCAAGGCGGTGTCGGCCAGCCCCTTCCGCGCGCCATGGGTGGAGTTGAAATACTCTAGCACCGACAGGCCTTCCTTGAAGTTGGCGATGATCGGCTGCTCGATGATCTCGCCCGACGGCTTAGCCATCAGCCCGCGCATCCCGGCGAGCTGGCGCATCTGCGCGGGGCTGCCGCGCGCGCCGGAGTGGCTCATCATCCAGACGGAGTTGGTGGCCTTGCCGCTCTCCTGGCGGCTGATCTCCTTCATCATCGCGCTGGCCACCTCGTCGGTGCAGCGCGACCAGGCATCAACCACCTTGTTGTACCGCTCGCCGGCGGTGATCAGGCCCTCCTGGTACTGGGCCTCGAACTCCTTCACCTCGGCCTGGGTGCGCCGGATCAGCTCCTCCTTCTCCTTGGGGATGATGAGGTCGTCCTTGCCGAAGGAGATGCCGGCCTTCGCCGCCTGGTTAAAGCCGAGATTCATCAGGCGATCGGCGAAGATCACGCACTCCTTCTGCCCGCAATGCCGGTACACCGCGTCGATCACGTCGGAGACGTTCTTCTTGGTGAGCTGGCGGTTGACCAGCGAGAACGGGACTTCCGGGTGCTTGGGCAGGATCTGCGCGATCATCATGCGGCCCGGCGTGGTGACGACCAGCTCGCGGACCAGGTTCGCGTTGGCGTCGATGGTCTCCCAGCGCGCCTTGATCTTGTCGTGCAGCCCGATGGCGCGCGCGTGCAGCGCGTGCTCGATGTCGCCCACCTGGCCGAACGCGGGCGCGTCCTTGTCCGCCACCGCCCGGAACTCCGGCGTCTCCAGGGAGAGGTAATAGAGCCCAAGGACGATATCCTGGCTGGGCACGATGATCGGCTTGCCGTTGGCCGGGCTGAGAATGTTGTTGGTGGACATCATCAGCACGCGCGCCTCGAGCTGCGCCTCCAGGCTGAGCGGCACATGCACCGCCATCTGGTCGCCGTCGAAATCCGCGTTGAAGGCGGTGCAGACGAGGGGATGGAGCTGGATCGCCTTGCCCTCGATCAGCACCGGCTCGAAGGCCTGGATGCCGAGCCGGTGCAAGGTCGGCGCCCGGTTGAGCATCACGGGATGCTCGCGGATCACCTCCTCCAGGATGTCCCAGACCTCGGGGCGCTCCTTCTCCACCATCCGCTTGGCCGCCTTGATGGTGGTGGCGTGGCCGTACTTCTCCAGCTTGGCGTAGATGAACGGCTTGAACAGCTCGAGCGCCATTTTCTTCGGCAGCCCGCACTGGTGCAGCTTCAGCTCCGGCCCGACCACGATGACGGAGCGGCCGGAGTAGTCCACGCGCTTGCCGAGCAGGTTCTGGCGGAACCGGCCCTGCTTGCCCTTCAGCATGTCGGACAGCGACTTCAACGGACGCTTGTTGGCGCCCGTGATGGCACGGCCGCGCCGGCCGTTGTCGAACAGCGCGTCCACCGCCTCCTGCAACATGCGCTTCTCGTTGCGCACGATGATGTCGGGCGCGCGCAGCTCGATCAGCCGCTTCAGCCGGTTGTTGCGGTTGATGACGCGGCGGTAGAGGTCGTTCAGGTCCGAGGTCGCGAACCGCCCGCCGTCGAGGGGAACCAGGGGCCGCAGCTCGGGCGGGATGACCGGAACCACGTCGAGGATCATCCATTCGGGGCGCGCGCCGGAATCGGCGAACGCCTCGATCAGCTTGAGCCGCTTGACCAGCTTCTTGCGCTTGGCCTCGCTCGTCGTCTCGCGCAGCTCGGCGCGCAGGCGGGTCTTCTCGGCGTCGAGATCGACCGCGCTCAGGATCTTCTTGATCGCCTCGGCGCCGATCCCGACCTCGAAGCTCTCCTCGCCGAACTCGTCCTGCTTGGCCATCAGCTGCTCTTCGCTCAGCAGGCTGTGCAGCTTGAGGTCGGTCGTGCCCGGTTCGAGCACGACGTAGCTTTCGAAGTAGAGGATCTTCTCAAGCTCCTTCAGCGTCAAATCGACCATCAGGCCGATCCGGCTGGGCAGCGACTTCATGAACCAGATGTGCGCGACCGGCGAGGCCAGCTCGATGTGGCCCATGCGCTCGCGGCGGACCTTGGCGAGCGTCACCTCCACGCCGCACTTCTCGCAGATGATGCCGCGGAACTTCATCCGCTTGTACTTGCCGCACAGGCACTCGTAGTCCTTGATCGGCCCGAAGATGCGGGCGCAGAACAGCCCGTCCCGCTCGGGCTTGAAGGTGCGGTAGTTGATCGTCTCGGGCTTCTTGATCTCGCCGTACGACCAGCTCCGGATCTGCTCGGGGCTGGCGATCTGGATCTTGATCTGGTCGAAGGTCAGGCTCTGGCCGGTCTGACCAAGGATCTTCATCAACTCGTTCATGCGTGTCTCACCCTTTGATCGGGTAACGGAATTCGGTCCGAACGGTCTGGCCGCAGACATTCTTCGTCATGCGCGGGCTTGGCCCGCGCATCCAACGCGGAGCCCAGGCCGCGCGCTGGATGGCCGGGTCAAGCCCGGCCATGACGGCGAACAGCGACCAGGGCGTAATCAAGCGGCGCGGTTGTCCATCTCGACGTTCAGCCCAAGCGACTTCAGCTCCTTGACGAGGACGTTGAAGCTCTCCGGGACGCCGGCCTCGAACGTATCCTGCTCGCGCACGATCGCCTCGTAGACCTTGGTCCGGCCGGACACGTCATCGGACTTCACGGTGAGCATCTCCTGCAACGTGTAGGCGGCGCCGTAGGCCTCCAACGCCCAGACCTCCATCTCGCCGAAGCGCTGACCGCCGAACTGCGCCTTGCCGCCCAATGGCTGCTGCGTCACTAGGCTGTACGGCCCGATGGAGCGGGCGTGGATCTTGTCATCAACCAGGTGGTGCAGCTTGAGCATGTAGATGTAGCCCACCGTCACCTTGCGCTCGAACGGCTCACCGGTGCGGCCATCGACCAGCGTGACTTGGCCCGAGGTGTCGAGGCCCGCCCTGGTCAGCATGGCCTCGATGTCGGACATGCGCGCGCCGTCGAAGACCGGCGTCGCGACTGGGACGCCCTTGCGCAGGTTGTTCGACAGCTCCACGAGGTCGTCGGTGTCGAGATTGGCGATCTCCTCGCGGAACACACGCTCGTCATAGACGGCGCGCAGCTTGTCGAGCAGATCCTGGCGCCGCGCGCCGGTGCGCTGGTACTCGTCCACCAGCTCGCCGATCTGCCGGCCAAGATTGGCGCAGGCCCATCCCAAATGGGTCTCCAGGATCTGGCCCACGTTCATCCGGCTCGGCACGCCGAGCGGGTTCAGCACGATATCGACGGGCGTGCCGTCCTCCAGGAACGGCATGTCCTCGACCGGAGTGACCCGCGAGACCACGCCCTTGTTGCCGTGCCGGCCCGCCATCTTGTCGCCGGGCTGGAGCTTGCGCTTCACCGCGATGAAGACCTTGACCATCTTCATCACGCCGGGCGGCAGCTCGTCGCCGCGCTGGAGCTTCTCCACCTTGCTGTCGAAGCGCGCCTGCAACCGGCCAACGGCCGCGTCGTACTCGCGCTTCAGCGTCTCGATCTCCGCCATCACCGCGTCGTCCTGCACGCCGATGTGGCGCCAGGCGCCGCGCGGGTGCTCGGCCAGCACCTCCTCGGTGATCGGGGTGCCCGCCTTGAGGCCCTTGAAGCCGCCGGCGGCCTTGCGGCCGAGCAGCTTCTCGCGCAGGCGGTTGAGGAAGCTGCGCTCCTGGATCGCCTTCTCGTCGTCGCGGTCCTTGGCGAGCCGCTCGATCTCCGCGCGCTCGATCGCCATCGCGCGCTCGTCCTTATCGACGCCGCGGCGCGAGAAGACCCGCACATCGACCACCGTGCCCGTCACGCCGGGGGGAAGGCGCAGCGAGGTGTCGCGCACGTCGGAGGCCTTCTCGCCGAAGATCGCGCGCAGGAGCTTTTCTTCAGGCGTCATCGGGCTCTCGCCCTTGGGCGTGACCTTGCCCACCAGGATGTCGCCGGGGTTCACCTCCGCGCCGATGTAGACGATGCCCGCCTCGTCCAAGTTGCGCAGCGCCTCCTCGCCCACGTTCGGGATGTCGCGGGTGATCTCCTCCTGGCCCAGCTTGGTGTCGCGGGCCATCACCTCGAACTCCTCGATGTGGATGGAGGTGAACACGTCGTCGCGGGCGATGCGCTCGCTGATGAGGATGGAGTCCTCGAAGTTGTAGCCGTTCCAGGGCATGAACGCGCAGAGCACGTTGCGCCCGAGCGCCAGCTCCCCGAACTCGGTCGAGGGGCCGTCGGCGATGATCTCGCCCTCCGAGACCCGGTCGCCCACCTTCACCAGCGGGCGCTGGTTGATGCAGGTGGACTGGTTGGAGCGCATGAACTTGCGCAGCCGGTAGATGTCAACGCCCTTGGTGGTGCCGTCCTCGTTCGTCGCGCGCACCACGATGCGGGCGCCGTCGATCTGATCGACCATGCCGGCGCGGCGGGCGACGATGGTCGCGCCCGAATCGCGCGCCACCGCCTCCTCCATGCCGGTGCCGACCAGCGGCGCGTCCGCCTGGATCAGCGGCACCGCCTGGCGCTGCATGTTCGATCCCATCAGCGCGCGGTTGGCGTCGTCGTTCTCCAGGAACGGGATCAGCGCCGCGGCCACCGAGACGAGCTGCTTGGGCGAGACATCGATCGCCGTCACCTGATCGGGCGGCACCAGGCGGAAATCTCCCTGCTTGCGCACCGAGACCAGATCCTGGAGGAACCGTCCCTGCTCGTCCATCGGCGCGTCGGCCTGGGCGACGATAAGCCGCTCCTCCTCCATCGCCGAGAGGTAGCGGGGGCCGGGTTGCACCACCCCGTCGCGGACCAGCATGTACGGGGTCTCGATGAAGCCGTACTTGTTGACCTTAGCGAAGGTCGCGAGCGAGTTGATGAGGCCGATGTTCGGCCCCTCCGGCGTCTCGATCGGGCAGATGCGGCCGTAGTGCGTCGGATGCACGTCGCGCACCTCGAAGCCCGCGCGCTCGCGCGTCAGCCCGCCGGGGCCGAGCGCGGAGAGGCGCCGCTTGTGCGTGACCTCGCTCAGCGGGTTGGTCTGGTCCATGAACTGGCTGAGCTGGGAGGAGCCGAAGAACTCCCGCACCGCCGCCGCCGCCGGCTTGGCGTTGATGAGGTCGTGCGGCATCACGGTGTCGATATCGACCGACCCCATGCGCTCGCGGATCGCGCGCTCCATGCGCAACAGGCCGACGCGGTACTGGTTCTCCATCAGCTCGCCCACCGAGCGCACCCGGCGGTTGCCGAGATTGTCGATGTCGTCGATCTGCCCGCGCCCGTCCTTGAGGTCGCACAGCGTCTTGACCGTGCGCAGCAGGTCGTCCTTGCGCAGCACGCGCACGGAATCCGGAACCTCCTCGGCCGGGATGCCGAGGCGCATGTTCATCTTCACGCGCCCGACCGTGGACAGGTCGTAGCGGTCCGGATCGAAGAACAGGCCGCGGAACAACGCCTCCGCCGTCTCCGGGGTGGGCGGCTCGCCGGGGCGCATGACCCGATAAATGTCGATCAGCGCATCATCGCGGTTGGCGTTCTTGTCGATCGCCAGCGTGTTGCGGATCCACGGCCCATTCTGCTGGTCGATCGCCAGCGTCGGCAGCCGCGTGATCCCCGCCTGCTCCAGCGCGGCGAGCCGCGCCTCGGCCAGCTCCTCGCCGGCCTCGGCGTAGATCTCGCCCGTCTCCTCGTTGACGATGTCCTCGGCGACGAAGCGGCCGAGCAGGTCGGCGCGGCCAACCAACACGTCCTTGGTGGTATCGGCGAGCTTGCGCGCCTGGCGCACCGTGAGCTTCGTGTCGGCCTCGGCGATCACTTGGCCGGTGGCGGCGTCGATCAGCGGCTCCAGCAGCTTCTGGCCGCGGAACGCCTCCGGATCGAGCGGGCGCGACCACCCCTTCGCCGTGTGCTCGAACACCACCTGGCGATAGAAGTAATTCAGGATCTCCTGGGCGTCCATGCCCTGGATCTCGCCGGGTTCGACCGCCTCGCCCTGGGCCTCGCGCGCGGCGCGCAACCGCTCGGTCGCCGCGCTTTCAAGCGCATAGAGCAGGGTCGTCACCGGCAGCTTCCGCTTGCGGTCAATGCGGACGTAGACGAGATCCTTGCTGTCGAACTCGAAATCGAGCCAGGAGCCGCGATACGGGATCACCCGCGCGGCGAACAAGTACTTGCCCGAAGAGTGCGTCTTGCCCTTGTCGTGGTCGAAGAAGACGCCCGGCGAGCGGTGCATCTGGCTGACGATGACGCGCTCGGTGCCGTTGATGATGAAGGTGCCGTTGTCCGTCATCAGGGGCATGTCGCCCATGTAGACGGGCTGCTCCTTGATGTCGCGGATCGACCGCGCGCCGGTGTCCTCGTCGAGATCCCAGACGATCAGGCGCAGCACGACCTTGAGCGGCGCGGCGTAGGTCAGCCCGCGCTGGATGCACTCCTCGACATCGTATTTCGGCTCCTCAAGCTCGTAATAGACGAACTCCAGCCGGCCCCGGCCGGCGAAGTCGTCGATCGGGAACACCGACTTGAACACCTCTTGCAGCCCGGTGTGGGTCCGGCTGTCATAATGGGTGTCCTTCTGGAGGAACGCCTCATAGCTGGCGCGCTGCACGTCGATCAGATTGGGCATCGGCGCAACCTCGGGAATGCGCCCGAAATTGCGACGAATCCGCTTGTGCCGTGTTACCGACCTGGAAATCGCGTTCATCGACCGTCCTGCTCGCCTATGATGCCGGAAGGCATCCCCGTTGCTGTCCGCGGCCCTCGATCCGTCGCGCCCCCGGCCGCCCAGGGCATTGTCCGAGACATGTGCCTGTCAGAGGCCCGGATGTCCGTGCCTCGAAACGGGTTCGCGGGCGGAAGCGCGTCGGCTTCCGCCCGCCCTGGACCCGTCAGGGGCCATTTCGGCCATGGAAGGCCAGCGACGTGGCCGGCCCGTTGCTCGTGTGCGTCCCAAGTCCCCTTTTACTTGACCTCGACCGCGGCGCCCTGATCCTCGAGCTGCTTGCGGAGCTTGGCAGCCTCGTCCTTGCTGACCCCTTCCTTCACGGTCTTCGGGGCGCCCTCGACCAGATCCTTCGCCTCCTTGAGGCCAAGGCCCGTAATGGCGCGGATCTCCTTGATGACGTTGATTTTCTTGTCACCGGCCTTGGCCAGGATGACGGTGAACTCCGTCTGCTCCTCGGCGGCGGGCGCGGCGGCGGCGCCAGCGGCGGGCGCGGCGGCAACCGCCACCGGAGCGGCAGCCGAGACCCCCCACTTGTCCTCCAAAAGCTTGGAGAGCTCCGCGGCTTCGAGGACGGTGAGCGTCGACAGCTCGTCGACCAGCCTTTGCAAATCAGCCATTTTCGTGTGACCCCTTATCTAACCCTTGATGCGGTACGTTCAAGCCGGGCAGGTCCGGCTCGCTCCACTTTCCCGGCAGGCCAGGCATGTCTAGGCAGCCGCCTGCCCCTCCTCCTTGCGGGCGAAGGCGCCGAGCACCCGGGCAAGCTGTCCGGCCGAGGCTTGCAGCGTGCCCGCGACCCGCGTCGCCGGCGTGGCGATCAGGCCCACCAACTGGGCGCGAAGCCGCTCCAGGCTCGGCAGCTCGGCGAGCGCCCGCACCTCCTCGGGGTCGAGCACGCGCGCGCCGAGGGAGCCGCCCAGCACCACCAGCTTGTCGTTGCCGCGGCTGTACTCGACCGTCGCCTTGGCGACCGCCACCGGATCGGCGGCCCAGGCCAGCGCGGTCGGGCCACGCAGCAGGGGCTTGATCCCGGTGAACTGGGTGCCGTCCAGCGCCCGCGTGGCCAGCCGGTTCTTGGCGACCTTGAAGGTTGCCCCCGCGGCCCGCATCCGGCGGCGCAGATCCGTTGCCTCGGCCACGGTCAACCCCTGATTGCGAGTGACCACGACCATGGACGTCTCGGCGAACACCTGAGCGAGCCCGGCGACGAAGTCCCGCTTTTGTGCGCGGTCCAATGCCGTCTCCGTGTCTCAGGCCGGTCGCGTGTGGACCGCGGCCGGCCGGTTTGCCCATGGGCCGCACCGCGCGGCCCGGTTCGCCTGTCGGAGAAAGTCGGAACCGCCAAGGGAAGCATCACCCTAGGCTCCCGTCTTGCGCGCGCGGGTCTCGGCCCCTTAGCCGCCCGGCGAGCCGGGCGGACGCGCGGTCTCGGACAGGTTCGGGAAGCCACGCCCGTCCGGGCGCGCTCCCCTGCCCGCCCGCCCCGAAACGGGACGGACGAATTCAGTCAGGTCAGCGTGCTGACATCGACGCGCACGCCCGGCCCCATCGTCGAGCTCAGCGCAACCTTCTGGACGTAGGTGCCCTTGGCGCCCGCCGGCTTGGCCTTGATGATGGCGTCCGCGAGCGCCCGCGCGTTCTCCAGCAATTTCGTGTCCTCGAAACTCGCCTTGCCGATCCCGGCATGGATGATGCCCGCCTTCTCGGCGCGGAACTCCACCTGCCCGCCCTTCGCCGCCGTCACGGCGCCGCGCACGTCCATTGTCACCGTCCCCAGGCGCGGGTTGGGCATCAGCCCGCGCGGGCCGAGGATTTTGCCGAGCCGACCGACGACGCCCATCATATCGGGCGTGGCGATGCAGCGGTCGAAGGCGATCTCGCCAGCCTGCACCCTCTCGGCGAGATCCTCCGCGCCCACCACGTCCGCCCCGGCGGCCTGCGCCTCGTCGGCCTTGGCGCCGCGGGCGAACACGCCGACCCGCACCGCCTTG
The DNA here is from genome assembly GCA_035252035.1 of Acetobacteraceae bacterium. Classification (GTDB taxonomy): domain Bacteria; phylum Pseudomonadota; class Alphaproteobacteria; order Acetobacterales; family Acetobacteraceae; genus DATFDN01. The sequence continues at coordinate 19,368 of DATFDN010000320.1, forward strand.
CCAGTGCCATTCGGCAGGCTGATGAGCCCGCGCACCATCTGGTCCGCGTGGCGCGGGTCGATGCCGAGATTCATCGACATCTCCACCGTCTCGTCGAACTTCGCGCGCGCGTTCTGCTTGACCAGACGGATCGCGTCGGCGAGCGGATAGGCCTTGGCGCGATCAACGGTGGCCGACGCGGCCTTCAGGCGCTTGCCCTGCTTCATGGCTCAGCCCTCCACGACGGTCATGCCCATCGAACGGGCGGAGCCGGCGAGCATCCGGACCGCCGCCTCGATGTCGGTGGCGTTCATGTCCTTCATCTTCTGCGCCGCGATCTCGCGCAACTGGCCCACCGTCACGCTGCCGACCGAGCCGCCCTTGCCGGGCGCGGTCGCGCCCTTGTCGAGCCCCGCCGCCTTCTTGAGGTAATAGGAGTTGGGCGGGGTCTTGGTGATGAAGGTGTAGGTGCGGTCGGCGTACGCGGTGATGACCACGGGGACCGGCATCCCCGGCTCCATGCCCTGGGTCATCGCGTTGAAGTCCTTCACGAACTGCATGATGTTCAGGCCGCGCTGGCCGAGCGCGGGGCCGACGGGGGGCGACGGAGTCGCCTTGCCGGCCGGAATTTGCAGCTTGATGTAGCCGACGATCTTCTTCGCCATATCCCTGGTCCGCCTGATGCCAAGGACCGCGGTGCCGACGGCACGCCGCCTGAGACCCCATGGCCCTCGGGCGCGCGAAGCCTCCCGCGTTCCGGTGTGAGGGGCGGGATTTAGGACATGTTTCGGGCGGAGTCTACCCCTGTTCCCTAGCGCGCACTCACCGAGTATTCGGCGTTTCAGGGTGCAGGTCGCGCCCAAGCTCCTCCAGCAACGGCGCGTTCGGACAGAAGGATGATGGCGCCTCGCCTCCCGCCTCGCCGGTCAGGAAAGAGCGGCAACGCCCGGTCTCGGTGCATATCGCGCAGCACATCTCCGCTATCTGCATTTCCGGTCCGAAGCGCTCCCGAGCCGCTTCCCGATCGATCCCGAAGTGGCGCAGCATCGCCGCCAAGTAGGCGTCCATGCGCGCGCGCACCCAGGGAGGGATCGGGACGCCCTGCCGACGGGAGGGGTCCGTCAGCTCGTTGCGGTCCAGGTGGGCGTCGATGAAGTGGTGCAGCACGAGGCCCAGACGGGCGGCGGTCCGCATGTCGCCTCGCCGGCACGCGTCCTCGCTGTCCTCGATGATCATGTGCCGGATCGTCCGCTTGCCCTCCGGCGTCCGGCAGAGGCACGCGCCCATTCCCGAAGCGACAATCTCGGGCAGGCGCTCGTGCTCGGCGATCGCGGCGATCTCCTCCGGGCTCAACCCGCTCAGCCCCACGCAGTCATCATAGGTCAGCATCGTTGCCTCCATCCCTACGGTCCCTCTTTAGGACCGCCCTCAGGGGGGCGGCATTGATCTAGCGCAAGGCGGCGGAGTTCGGCCCGCCGGAGCAGCCGGCCGCCTGGCGCCGCCTCCCTTGCCTCGTCAGCCCTTCTCGGCCGAGCCCGGCACGGCTTGCGCGGCGGCCTGGAAGCCGATCTTGGAGTGGGTGCCGTCGCAAAACGGCTTTTTCGTCGATGCGCCGCACCGGCAGAGCCAAACCTTGTCCTTGGTCGCCAGGACATTGCCGTTCGTGTCACGCAGCTCGATCGCGCCCGTGACCAGATACGGCCCGTTCGGCGTCGCCTCGATCGTCACCTCAGCCATCAGCGGTCCTCCCTCCTGCCTTCCGGCGCAAGGGGGCCAGCCTATCAAAAACCACGGCCACCGCCAGTTTCCCGTGCTCCCTCTCAGTGCGATTATCCGATGGCGACATGCTGGCCGGAAACGGGCCGGGGAGGAATGACCATGAGCGCGGAACAACGCCTACAGGAACTGGGGATCGTGCTGCCCCCGCCGCCCAAGCCGGCGGGCACCTACGTCCCCTTCCGGCGAGCGGGGAACATGCTGTTCCTGGCGGGCGTCGGCCCGCGCAAGGCTGATGGCTCCATGACCACGGGCAAGGTGGGAGCCGAAGTCTCGGTCGAGGTCGCCATCGAGGCGGCGCGGCTCTGCGGGCTCAACCTGCTGGCCAACACACGGCTTGCCGCGGGTTCGCTCGATCGAGTCGAGACGGTGCTGAAAGTGCTCGGGATGGTGAACGCTGTCCCGGAGTTCACGTCGCATCCGAAAGTGATCGACGGCTGCACCGAACTGTTCGTCCAGGTTTTCGGCGACGACGGCCGGCCGGCGCGCTCGGCGGTGGGCATGGGCAGCCTGCCCTTCAACATCGCCGTCGAGGTGGAGGCGATCCTTCTGCTGAGGGATTGAGGCGCTTTCAAACCATATTGAAGCGCCAATCCCCGAGCGAGCACCTGGCTTGCCGCGCGTGGGCCGTCAGGCCGGCACGGCGGCGGCCGTGGCCTGCCGCAGGCCGGCCCACTGCGCCAGCGCCAGGGCCAGAACGGCCAGTGCCTGCGCCAGCACGAACGCGACGCCAAGGCCATTCGGCGCCACCAGCGGTGTCGCCAGCAACAGAACGCTGTCGGCGATCCACAGGAGATTGATCGCGATTACCGCGCCCACGGCGCCGCGCGCGGGTGACGCGCGCTGACTCAGCCAGGCGACGATCGCAGTCCAGGCCAGCATGACAACGCCCGCACCCCATAGCAGCGGCTCCGGCAGGCGCAGGCAATCAGCAAGGAAACCTGCCGCGGAGATCAGCAGCGCCCCCATGGCGCCGCTGGAAACGGCGTCGGCCAGAAGGGCGTAGCGCAGCAGGGTGTTCGCGGGGCGGATGGTTGCAGGCATTGGACATCTCCTTTCAGGTTGGGAGGCTGCATCCTCCATCCCCTCGGTTGGCCGGTCGATTACCTCGCGGGTCATAGGCGGGGTGCCCAGTTTCCGGGCGGGCAGTGCTGCGGCGGCCGCCCCGCCGGGCGGATCGGTTCGGTGCCGGACCCCTATGCGAATCTCCCCAGATCTGGGCTTTGCGCCGCGCTTGCCCGCGCTCCGACCGGAGCCGATATAACGGGCCAGCGACCGTTCACGGACAGGACAATGCCCCAGACCCACCACAGCCGCGTGCTCATCATCGGCGCCGGGCCGGCCGGGTACACAGCCGCGATTTATGCCGCGCGGGCGAGCCTCGCGCCCACCTTGGTCGCCGGCTTGCAGCCGGGCGGGCAGCTCATGATCACCACAGATGTCGAGAACTATCCCGGCTTCGCCGAGGCGGTGCAGGGGCCTTGGCTGATGGAGCAGATGCAGGCCCAAGCGGCGCATGTCGGCACCACGATCGCGCATGATCTGATCGTCGAGGCCGATCTCGGCGTCCATCCGTTCCGCTGCCGGGGGGATTCGGGCGATCTCTACACCGCTGACGCGCTGATCCTTGCCACCGGGGCGCAAGCCCGCTGGCTCGGCCTGCCCTCCGAGCAACGCTTGCAGGGCAAGGGCGTCTCGGCCTGCGCGACGTGCGACGGCTTCTTCTTCCGCGGCAAGCGGGTCGTGGTGGTGGGCGGCGGCAACACGGCGGTCGAGGAGGCGCTTTACCTCACCCATCACGCCGAGCGCGTCACCCTGGTGCATCGGCGCGACGCCTTGCGCGCCGAGAAAATCCTCCAGTCGCGCCTGTTCGCGAACCCGAAGATCACCGTGGTCTGGGACAGCGTGGTGGAAGAGGTGCTGGGCGGCGGGCAGCCGGAGACGGTGGTGGGCGTGAGGCTGCGCAACGTCAAGACCGACGCGGTCTCCGACCTAGCCGCCGATGGCCTGTTCGTTGCGATCGGCCATATCCCGAACACCGCCATTTTCGCCGGCCAAGTGGCGACCGACCCGGAGGGCTACATCCTGACCGAACCTGGCAGCACCCGCACCTCCATCCCTGGCGTGTTCGCCGCGGGCGACGTGCAGGACAAGGTGTTCCGCCAGGCGGTGACGGCGGCCGGGACCGGCTGCATGGCGGCATTGGAGGCGGAGCGTTGGCTCGCGGGGCTGCCGAACGCGGCCGAACCAATCCTCGCCATGGCCTGAGCCCGCCTCTCGCCAAGCGCGCGGATTGGCTCATATGATCCATGCGTGCAGCGCATGGGGGCAGGCGTGATGGACTGGGACAAGCTGCGGGTGTTCCACGCCGTTGCCGAGGCAGGCAGCTTCACCCATGCCGGAGAAACTTTGAACCTGAGCCAGTCCGCGGTCTCCCGCCAGATTTCGGCGCTCGAGGAGGCGTTGCAGGTTCCCCTGTTCCACCGCCACGCGCGCGGACTGATCCTGACCGAACAGGGCGAGCAGCTCAATCGCACGGTGCGCGAGGTGTTCGCCAAGCTCGCGATGACCGAGGCGCTGCTGACCGAAAGCAAGGACAAGCCGGCGGGGCGGCTCAAGCTCACCACCACTGTCGGGTTCGGCGCGATGTGGCTCGCGCCTCGGTTGCATCAGTTCCTGGAGTTGTACCCGGACGTCTCGGTCTCGCTGCTGCTTGACGATATGGATCTTGACCTCGCGATGCGCGAGGCGGACGTGGCGATCCGGATGCATCCGCCGCGCCAGCCAGACCTGATCCAGCGGCACCTCATGGAACTGCACTGGCACGTCTGTGCGTCGCCGGATTATCTGAAAAGGCATGGCGTTCCGGCGCGGCCCGAGGATCTAGACGCGCACCGGCTGATCCTGTTCGGCGACTATCATCCCCCGGTGCCCGACATCAACTGGCTGGCGGACGTCGGACGGCGCCCGGGCAGCCCCCGCAAGGCGGTGCTGGAGGTGAATAGCGCCCATGCCATGCTGCTCAGCATCCGCGCTGGGATCGGCATTGGCGCCCTGCCGGACTTCGTCGTGGCGGAGAATCAGGATCTGGTGCAAATCCTGCCCGAGGTGAAGGCGCCGAAGGTGGAGATGTTCTTCGTCTATCCCGAGGAGCTTAGGAACTCCAAACGGGTTGCCGTGTTCCGTGATTACCTGCTGGCACGCCTCGCGGAGATCCATTGAGGGGGCGCGGCGAGGCCCCCATTCCCCGCCGCGCAATCCCCTCACGCATCGCCGAACAGTGGAAGCAAGGTGCGCTTCCAGGTGCTGTTCACGATCATCGCCATGCCAATGTAGTAGGCGCAGAACGCCGCCGCGAAGAGCAGCGCCCCACCTGCCGTCGCGACAGTGCCGACCGTGGTGACTCCCTCTGGTCCAATATTGAACTGGGTAATTCCAATGAGGCTGTAGCCGCCCACCAGGAAAGCCAAGGTGGCCACCATCATGAGGTTGCGGCGGAGCGCGCCCAGCATCAGGGCAAGCGAGATGAAGCCGAACGAGCAGTTCAGCCACCCGAGGACGGTATTCGTCTCCGGCCCCCTTGGGATCAGCCCGCCGGCCTCGAACAGCAGGATAACTCCCACGATTGTATTGAACGACCCATAGCAGCAGAACGCGCTGGCGTTCAATGTGTTGACGCGCCGGAAGGTGAACAGGCCAGCGATGAACTGCGCGATCCCGGCGAAGAGGATCAAGACAGGCGCGAGCGCGAGCTGCGTTGCGGGCGCGACGAAGCCGCCGAACGCGGCGCCCGCCATCCACGTCCCGGTCGCGAACCCGAACAGCGCGAGCGTCGCGGGCTCGGCGACCGTCGCCGAGGCTTGGCCCTCAAGGGTCTCGATCTCCGGATCAGGCAGGCGCGAGAGCACCGGCCCGGCGGGGGTCCAGGACTGGTGCTCCTTGACGAGTCGAAAATCTCTGAATTCGGCGGTGTCCGCCATGGCTTGTCTCCTTGCTGGGCGGGGCGCGGCCACGCCGCGCCTGCGGTGCCCTCGAAAGTCTAGGATCCAAGCCGGGTTTCTTCGCCTTACCTCAGAACTCCGCGAAAGAAATGGACGATTCATGGAGCGCGGAAAAAGGCATCGGCGGCGCTGCGATGATTCCGCTTGCGAGCAATATCGGCCTCCACGCGGGCGATCTCCTCGCGCAACTCCTCGATATAGGCGTTGAGTTCGTCGATGCCGAGGCTGTCCAGGACGAGGCGCGTCAGCCGTGCTGTCCTGCGCGGTTCCGCCGCGTTGTCCTCATCGATCATATTCGCCTCCATTGCGCGCCTAAGCGCCCTTGACCTGGTGCGGATCGGTGATCATATCCAGTTGCTGCCCCGCTGACGCGGCGCGTTCCCTTCATCCCCGCGCGAGGCGCACCGGATCGAACGGCTGACGACGCGTGGGCCTGAAGGTGAGATAACATGGCCCTGCCCCTCATGCCGAAGGCCACCGCCGTGTGGCTCATCGAGAAGACGGCGCTCACATTCACGCAGATCGCGGAGTTCTGCGGGATGCATCCGCTCGAGGTGCAGGCCATCGCCGATGGCGAGGTGGCGCAGGGCATCGTCGGCTATGATCCGGTGGCCAATGGCCAGCTCACGCCCCAGGAAATCAAACGCTGCGAGGCGGACCCGACCGCCCGGCTGCAAATCCTGCCGAGCAGCCTGCCCCAGCCGAAACGGTCGCGCGGCGGGCGCTACACGCCGGTTGCGAAACGCAATGACCGGCCGGACGCCATCGCTTTCCTGCTCCGCACCTATCCCCAGCTCACCGAGATGCAGATCGCCAAGCTCCTCGGCACCACCAAGGAGACGATCCAGAAGGTGCGGGAGCGGTCGCATTGGAACAGCGCGAACATCAAACCGCGCGACCCGGTGTTCCTGGGCCTGTGCAGCCAAGCCGATCTGAACGCGGCGGTGGCGGCGGCCAACGAGCGGCTGGAGCGGGAGGGCCAGGTGGTCCCCCCTCCTCCACCGCCCGAGGCAGACGAGGCGGCCTAGACCAAGGCCCCGTGTTCGCGGAGGCGTTCGATCTCTTCCTTCACCCGCAATTTCTCGATCTTGAGCCGGGTGAGAACCTCGGAATCCGGGCGGGGACGTTGGTCCTCGTCCAAGATCCGGCTCTCCAGCGCAGCGTGGCGCTCCTTGAGGGCGTCGAGGCGGGTTTGCAAGCTCATTTCCCCTCCTGTCGATCGGGCATGGCGGCCGGGGAATCCGGCTCGCGTGCCGGCGCAGTGTAGCCAATATGACATGTGGCGCGAGGGGGGCAAAACTCAACCCTGGCGGGTATTTTACTGTCATCACAAGCGATGATTCATGCTGACCGATCGTGACTCCCTGCTGCGCCGGCTGCACGAGCTCCGCAGCGAGCACCGTGATCTCGATACCGTGATCGCGCGGCTCTCCGCCGATCACGGTTCCCTGGACCAAATTCAGGTGCAGCGCCTGAAAAAGCGCAAGCTGATGCTCAAGGACGAGATCGCCTGGCTGGAGAACCGGCTCATCCCGGACGACATCGCCTGACATGGCCAACGGCTCCGAGGCGCCGGTGGTCGGCATCATCATGGGCAGCCAATCCGACTGGACGAGCTTGCGCCACGCGGCCGAGACGTTGGGGCGCCTGGGGGTGCCCGCGGAGGTGCGCATCGTCTCCGCCCATCGCACGCCGGACCGGCTGCGCGACTACGCGATGACGGCGCGCCCGCGGGGCCTGCGCGTCATCATCGCCGGGGCTGGCGGCGCGGCCCACCTGCCGGGCATGTGCGCCGCCTGGACCGCCCTGCCGGTGCTGGGCGTGCCGGTGGAAAGCCACAACCTCAAGGGCTTGGATAGCTTGCTGTCAATCGTGCAGATGCCGGCCGGGATCCCGGTCGGCACCTTGGCGATCGGCCGCGCCGGGGCAGTCAACGCCGCCCTGCTCGCCGCCGCCATCCTCGCGCTGGGCGATCCGGCCCTGGCCGAGCGCCTGGATGCCTGGCGGGCGTCGCAGACCGCCTCCGTCGCTCTCGGCCCGAGCGACCCGGCGAGCGCGCCATGAGCTTTCCGCTCCCGCCCAACGCGGTTATCGGCCTGGTCGGCGGCGGCCAGCTTGGCCGGATGTCGGCCCTGGCCGCCGCCCGGCTCGGCTATCGGTGCCATATCCTGACGCGCGAGCCCGACAGCCCCGCGGCACAGGTCTCGCACGGCGTCACGCTCAGCGACTACGCCGATCCGGCCAGCCTGCGCGCCTTCGCCGCCGCGGTGGATGTGATCAGCTTCGAGTTCGAGAATGTCAGCGCCGAGGGGCTGGAGCTGCTCGCCTCGTCGAAGCCCGTGCGCCCAGCCCCCTCCGTGTTGCGCGTCAGCCAGGATCGGGTGGTCGAGAAGGACTTCCTGAACCGGGCGGGCGTGCCCACCGCCGCCTGGGCGCCTGTGGCGAGCTTCGCGGAGCTGCGCGAGGCCGTGGGCCGGATCGGGCTGCCGGCGGTGCTCAAGACCACCCGCTATGGATACGACGGCAAGGGCCAGGCGCGGCTGAGGGGCATGGAAGATCTTGCGCCGGCGTACGAAGGTTTGGCGCCCAAGCCACTTATATTGGAAGATTTTATTGATTTCGCCACGGAGGTCAGCGTGGTCGTCGCGCGCGGCGCCGACGGCGCCGCGACGGCGTTCGACACCACGGAGAACCGGCATCGCGACCACATCCTCGATCTCAGCCTTGCCCCCGCGCGGGTGCCCGCCATGGTTGCGGCAGAGGCGCAGGCGATCGCCCGGCGTGTCGCGGATGCGCTCGATGTCGTGGGCGTGCTCGCCGTGGAGATGTTCGTCGATGCGCGCGGCCGCGTGCTGGCCAACGAGATCGCGCCGCGCCCGCACAACTCCGGCCACTGGACGATCGAGGCGTGCCCGGCGAGCCAGTTCGAGATGCACATTCGCACCATTGCTGGCTTGCCGCTGCCGCCGGCCTCGCGCCAAGCCGACGCGGTGATGCGCAACCTTGTCGGCCCCGAGGATCTCGCGCTCTGGCCGGCGATCCTCGCCACCCCCGGCCTGATCCCGCATCTCTACGGAAAGACCGAGGCACGGCCGCGCCGGAAGATGGGGCATGTGACCCGGTTGTTCCCGAAAGGCTCGCTGCCCGGCGAGCACGGGGTCGCGGCCGCGCTTGGCCCGTTGGCGCGCGGCCCCGGATGCTGAACCGCTGGGGCGCGGGGCGGGACGCGCTCGCTATTCCGCCCCGCGTGTTAGGCTATCGGTTCATTCCCTACGGCCCGCCATGCGCGACCTGGCCCCGGATCTCGCCACCGGGATTGGCCTGGGTATGCACGTTCACGTACCACTTGTTCGCCAGCAGGTCGTTCATCTGCTGATCGGTGAGCGTGGCCTTGCCCTTGATCGGGCTGGTCAGCGGTTGCTGGAGCGGGATGACCACCGGGGCATTCTGGCCTGGATTGGCCGGCCCATGGAAATGCGCCGCAGTCGCCGGGCCGGTCAGGTTCTGATAGGTGACGGTGTAGGTCAGCTCCTTGGTGCTCCGGTTCAGCGTGCCCTCCATGCTTCCCGTGCCCTTGCTCTGGTTCGGGGGAACCTCCTGCGCGGCGTCCATGGGGGCATGGAGCTGGATCGGCATTTCGTCGGCGCGCGCGCCCGGCAGGATGCCGAACGAGGCCGCGCAGGCGGTGATGAGCAGGGTGCGTCGAATCATGATTCCTCCTCCTTTGTTCTTCGCTCAATGCGCGGGCAGGATCGTGACTTTCGTATCGTTCACGAACTCCTTCAAATCCTCGCCGGGATGGCGGAAAAGGTCGCGCTCCACGACGATGTGCCGCGTCGGCGTCGTCTTCTCGCAGCGCTCCTTGAGGAACACGCCGCCCACCGGCTCCTCGTTCGCGGTGGGCTGGCCCTCCGTGCAGGACCAGCCTTCCTCGCCGAAGCGGGCCTTGGCCTGCAAGCCGAGCAGGAAGGCCTTCTTGCGCATGTAGAGCGGCGCCGAGGGATCGGTCGCGATTCGGATTCCGTCCACTCGTCCCTCGTCGCCGATCAGGAGCGAGACCAGCGCCGGATGGCCGCCAACGCGCGTGCCCTCGTGTTCGCTGCTGACATGGGCGAGCGGGTCCGCGCTGGTGTCGTAGCGGAACCGGACCTCACGCTGCCCCGACGCATCGGCGGGGCACTGCCGGTAGTCCTGCCAGGCTGCGAGCTTTTGGTCCGGGGCGGCTGCACAGGTCAGGCCGGTATAGCCCACGCGTGGAAGCTCATCGACCGTCATGCCCAAGCGGAACTCGCGCAGGTCATTCGGCTCATTGGCCCGTGCGGGCAGCGCAATCGCCAGCGCCGCGCCGAGCAGCGCCATCGCGGAGCGGCCCACGCTCATCCCCTGCCCTGACCCTTGTACACGTCGCACACCCGCGAGCCTTCGCCGAAGAATTCGATGCAGTCCGCGTAGCTCGGCTCTCCCTTCCCCTTGACACGGGCGAGCACGTAGTCCGCGACCGCCTCGATCTCCTCGGGCCGGAGGAACGTGCCGGGCGCCTCAGGCGGCATCATGTTGCCCAGATCTTGCTTGCTGAGCCCGTAGCACTTCTTGTCCTCGTAGGCGTCCCGCAGGAAGTACGGCATTCCCGTGCCTGGCCTTCCACAGCTCACGACCTCGACGATCTGCTCGCGCGTGAGCTGCGTCTTGCGCAGCGAGAGCGCGTCACCCCCGTACCCGCCACCGCCGCCGCCGTGCCATTTGTGGCAGCCCACGCAATTCGCGCGCTTGAACACGCGTTTGCCCTCTTCGACCATATCCTGTGAGGCTGCGGACTGCCCATGGGCGAGGCGAATGGTCCCCGCGCACGCGCCCGCGAGGCACGCCGCCAGGAGAGCGCCAAAGGCGAGAGGTCGTGCTGGCATTCTGTCCGACTATTTGCGGAAAAAACGGGTTCCGCCCGGCCGGGCGGAACCCTTAAACCACGTCCGCCTTACGACAAGGCGAACACGTACAAGGTCGAGGACGGCTGTATCTTCTTCAGCTCGGGCGTCGATTCGACGAACCACTTGTCCCAAGCCCCGCCCATCCCGACCAGGACGGCGATGTACTGCTTGCCATCGACGGTGAAGGTCATCGGCGGCGCGTTCACCCCGGCGCCCGTGTCGAACTCCCACAGCTTTTGCAGCGATTTGGCATCCAACGCCATGACCGGGCCGGAGGGATCGCCCGCGAACACCAGGTCGGGCGTGGTGAGGATGCCGCCCAGCATCGGGAACGGCGTCTCCGCCTTGCCCGCGACCTTGCCAGTGGTGACATCCACGGCGGTGATGCTGCCGGTGATCTTGAAGGGCTGGCTCGGCCCGCCGCCGGTGAAGAACTCACGCGGCTTGTACGACTTGCCGGGCACCATCTCCTCCACGGTGATCCGGTTGCAGCTCTCGATCACCGGGATGTACCAGAGGTGCAGGTTCGGGTTGTACGCGGTGGGCGGCCAGTTCTTGCCGCCCATGTTGCCGGGGCAGATATCCGTCACCTTCTTCGTGCGCGAGGGCGTCGCCTCCGGATTGTAGGTCTGCACGTCCTTTTTCGAGTCGTACTCGACCGGCTTGCCGGTCTCCGGGTCCAGGCCCTTCGTCCAGGTGACTTTCTTGACGAAGGGCACGCCCCAGACGAACTCGCCGTTGTTGCGGTCCACCGCGTAGCCGAAGCCGTTGCGGTCGGCTTCCAGCGCCAGTTTCATCGGCCTGCCGTTGATCTGCGTATCGACCAGCAGGTTCTCGGCGACGCTGTCATAGTCATACGGGTCGTTCGGCGTGTGCTGGTAGTGCCACTTGATCTTGCCGGTGTCGGCGTCCAACCCGAGCGAGCTGTCGGTGTAGAGGTTGTCGCCCGGCCGGTACTGATTGTCCCAATCCGGCCCCGGATTGCCCACGCCCCAGACCAGCGTGTTCGTGGACGGGTCGTAGGTGCCCGTCACCCAGGTCGAGCCGCCGCCATGCGCGGCCGCGTCGTAATTGTCCTTCCAGGTCTCGGAGCCGGGCTCGCCCTTGGCGGGGATGGTGTAAGTGCGCCAGACCTCCTTGTGGGTCTTTAGGTCGGTGGCGGCGATCCAGCCGCGGATGCCGTACTCGGCCCCCGAGACGCCGGTGATCGCCATGTCCTTCACTATCAGTGGCGCGACGGTGACGACCTCGCCTTTGTTGGGGTCGGCGACCTGGCGCTGCCAAGCGATTTGCCCCGTGTTCTTGTCCGTCGCGATCAAGCGGCCGTCCAAGGTGTGGGAAACCACCATGTTGTCCCACAGCGCCACGCCGCGATTGTCCACGCCGCAGCAGGCGACCGCGCCGGCCCAGTCATGGTCGGTCTTGGGGTCCATCTTCCAGAGCAGCTTCCCGTGCCCGCCATGCGCGTCGATCTTGTAGACCGAGCCCCAGCCATCGGTGACATAGAGGAAGCCGTTCTCGGCGATCGGCGTGCCCTCCAGCCCGCCATGCGTCCAGATGCCGCCACCCTCGATGCCGCCGAGCGCCATCGTCCAGGCGACCTTGAGGTTCTTCACATTGTCGCGGTTGATCTGGTTGAGCGAAGAGAAGCGGTGCGCCGAGTAGTCCTTGTGGTGCAGCAGCCAATTCCCCTGCTCCTGATCAGCGTTGAGCAGCCGCTCCGACGTGACCGAGGATTGGTCCTGAGGGGTGCTCTGGCTCGCCTGAGTCTGCGCGCCCTGGTTCTGGGCGCGGGCGGAAGGGCTCGTGACCCCGGCGCCACAGGCAAAGACGAGAGCCGTGCTCCACAACAAGGCACTACGCAAGGACGCCATCTGTGACCCTCCCACCTTTGCGAGTATTGCGCGCACTTCTCCGAGATAGCGGGACGCGTGTCAATGCGTGCCATCGCCGGTTCAGGCCGGCTTGACGTCGAAGCCGGCGCGCGGGAAATGCACGTTCACCTCGCCCACGCGCGGATCGCTGCGCCGGATCACGACCTCCTGCGCGTCGGCCGCGACCAGCGTGCCCGCGACCGGATCGCGCCCCATGTCGTCCGGCGCGACACTGACGCGCTGGCCTGGCTTGTAGCCCGACGGATCGCCACCCGCCGGAGGGCCTGGCGTGGCCGGCTCGGCATTCTTCGCGACCTCAAGCGCCTCGCCCTCCGACATCTCGCGCGGGGTGCCGTGCCCGATCGCGCTCACCCGGTCGAACCAGGGGCGCAGCTCTTCGAGCGGCAGCATCGCCTCGGCCTTGGGGCCGCCGTTCTGACGGATGAACCAGATCGTGTGATAGGCGGTGAGATCGGCCGCGCTCGGCTCGGCGCCCAGGATGAACGGCCGCCCATCGGCGAACATCCAGATGAGCCAGCCGAGATGCGCGCTCATGCGCTGGACATAGAGCGGCAGGTCCGGCGCCATCTCGCGCAGGTCGATGCCCCCCAGGAAACCCTTGCG
>DATFDN010000321.1:0-22540 GCA_035252035.1 Acetobacteraceae bacterium
TTTCCCGAGGCCGCGCTGCGCGCCGCGGCGCGCGCGCGCGCGGCGCCGCTGACCGGGCGGGAGGATCTGCGTGGCATCCCGCTCGTCACCATCGACGGAGAGGACGCGCGCGACTTCGACGACGCCGTGTTCGCCGAGCCCGACGGCGATGGCTGGCGCCTGGTCGTCGCCATCGCCGACGTGGCCCACTATGTCCGCCCCGGCACCGCCCTCGACGAGGCCGCGCGCGAGCGGGGCAACAGCACCTATTTCCCGGACCGCGTCGTGCCGATGCTGCCCGAGGCGCTGTCGAACGGCTGGTGCAGCCTGCGCCCGAATGAGGATCGCGGCTGCCTGTTCGCCGAGCTGCGCATCGATGCGTCCGGGCAGAAGCACGCGCACCGGTTCGGGCGCGGGCTGATGCGCAGCGCGGCGCGGCTGACCTACGAACAGGTGCAGGAGGACGCCGACCGGGGCGAGACACTGAACGTCCCCTTGGCCGCGCTCTATGGTGCGTTCCGCGCCTTGCTCGCCGCCCGCCAGCGCCGTGGCACGCTGGATCTCGACCTTCCCGAGCGGCGGATCGTGTTCGACGCGGCGGGTCATGTGGCCGATGTGCGGCCCCGCGCGCGCCTCGACAGCCATCGGCTGATCGAGGAGCTCATGATCCTCGCCAATGTCGCCGCGGCGGAGGAGCTGGAGCGCCTGCGCGCGCCTTGCGTCTACCGCGTCCATGCCCCGCCCTCGGCGGAGAAGCTGGAGGCGCTGCGCGTGTTCCTGCATGGGCTGAGCGTGTCGCTGCCGCCGGGCGGGCAGGTGCATCCGCGCGACCTCGATCGCGTGCTGCGCGCCGTCGCCGGCACCGAGCGGGCCCCGCTGGTCAACGAGATGGTGCTGCGCAGCCAGTCCCAAGCCGCGTACAGCGCCGACAACGCCGGGCATTTCGGGCTCGCGCTGCCGCGCTACGCGCATTTCACCAGCCCGATCCGCCGCTACGCCGACCTGCTGGTGCATCGCAGCTTGGTCCGCGCCCTGCGGCTTGGGCCGGGCGGCCTGTCCGGCGAGGAGGCCGCCAAGCTGGAGGAAACGGCCGAGCACGTCACCGCGACCGAGCGCCGGTCGGTCGCCGCCGAGCGCGACGCCGGGGACCGCTACCTAGCGGCGTTCCTCGCCGAGCGGGTCGGCGCCATCTTCGAGGCCCGCGTCTCCGGCGTGACCCGGTTCGGGCTGTTCGTGACGCTGCCGGAGACCGGCGCCACGGGGATTGTCCCCCGCTCGTCGCTGCCGGATGACCTCTGGTGGCACGATGAGCGCGAGCAGACACTCGCTGGCCGGCGCACCGGCCTAGTGTTCCGCCTGGGACAAGCGGTGGAGGTGCGGCTCGCGGAGGCAAGTCCGGTGACGGGCGGGCTGGCGTTCCAGCTCATGCAGGGGAGTTCGCGCCCGGGGGGAGGCCGCCGGCGCGGCCGTCACCGCTGACCGGTATCATGGTCGCTTCGACCCTTCCTCCAACCGAGCAGAATGTACGGTCGTGGCATGAGAGGCATTGGACTCCTTCTGCTATTGTTGCTGGCCACCTCCTCCCGCGCGGAGGGGGCCTTCGACACCGGGCTCGCGCGCACCGTCTATGCCGCCGCGCTTGCCTTCATCGAACCACGCGCGCTCGATCCCGTGTCGGTCCCGGAGCTGACCATATGGGGGTTGCGCGGGCTGACCGCGCTCGATCCCGCGCTGACGGTTCGGAGCGATGGCAGCATCCGTCTGCTCGTGCCAGGCCAGCCGCCCGTGGTTGCGCCGGTGCCGGACAGCATGGCCCCGGACGCCTGGGCGCGGCTCGCGGCGGCGCTGTCCGAGGCCGGCTGGGCTGCGTCGCCGGGCGTGCGGCGGGCCGGGACGGAGGGCGTTATGCGGGCCTTCTTCGGTGCCATGCTGCCCCACCTCGACCCGTACTCGCGGTACATTCCGCCGGACGAGGCGGCCGTCCAAGAAGAGCAGCGAGTCGGCGCGGCCGGCGTTGGGCTGGTGCTGAGCGAGGATTCGGGGGGGATCTTCGTGGCGCACGCGATCCGCGACGGCCCGGCGGCACAGGCCGGTGTCCGCGACGGCGATCGGCTGCTGGCCATCAACGGCCAAGCGACCTTCGGCGCCGCGCCGGCCGAAGTCAGCGCATGGCTCGCCGGCCCGGAGGGCAGCGAGGTCACGCTTGAAGTGCAAGGGAGCCGCGGCACGCGCCGCCTGTTCCTGACGCGCGCAGAAACGCCCGAGGAGAATGTGTTCGCCTCCCGCACCGATGCGGCGCTCGTCGTGCGCGTCGCCAACTTCACCGACCGCACGGCCGCGCGGTTGGCGAGCGTGCTGGAGGTGACTTTGGAGCGTCATGTCCCGCCACCCGGCATCGTGCTCGACCTGCGCGGCAACCGCGGGGGGCTGGTGCGGCAGGCAGTTGCGGCCGCGGGCGTGCTGCTTCCGCAAGGCGTGGTTGCCGTTACGCAAGGCCGCGATCCGATGGCCAACCGGGTCTGGTCATCGTCTGGAAATCAAATTGGGACGGGCCGCAAGCTGGTCGTCCTGGTAGATGAGCAGACGGCAAGCGCCGCCGAGATCCTGGCGGCGTCCCTGGCGGATCGTGGGCGCGCGGTTGTGGTCGGGAGCGTCACGATGGGCAAGGGGCTGGTGCAGACCGTCACCCGGTTGCCCGATGGCGGCGAGTTGGCGCTGAGCTGGAGTCGCGTGCTGGCCCCACGCGGCTGGCCGATCGAAGGCCTGGGCGTGCTGCCTCAGGTCTGCACGAGTTTGGGCGAGCCCAGCGTTCAGCGGCAATTGGGCGCGCTCGCCTCCGACGTGCAGCCAATGGCGTCTGCCCTGGCCCGCGCGCGCGGTGCGCGCGTCCCCGTGCCGCCGGCCGAAATTGCCGCCATTCGCGGTACTTGCCCGCCCGCGTCCGGCACGAAGCTCGACCTTCGGGTGGCGCTGCGGCTGATCAACGAGCCGAGTGCGTACAGCGCCGCCTTGCTGCCAGGGGACAGGGTTCCGTGACGCGTCCCGCCGGGTACGCGCGCCCGCCGGCGGCGGCCGGTGTGACTGGGCGCCCTGCGTTGCGTCAGGCCAGAGCCTGTGAAAGCCTGCCAGCGCGCCACGGCCAACAGCCTTTCTAGGACGTCCGACAATGCCAACCAATCCCGCCGACGGGTCAATCCTCGGCACGCTCTATGGCAGCGACGCCATGCGCGCCGTGTTCGACGAGCGCGCCTATTTCCAGCGGATGCTGGACGTGGAAGCGGCGCTGGCGCGTGCCGAGGGGCGGCTCGGCATCATTCCCGCCGATGCGGCCGCCGCGATCACCAAGGCGGCGCGCTTCGACAATCTCGACCCATCCGTGCTCGCCGCCAGCGCGCGCACCGTCGGCTATCCGGTCGTGGGCCTGGTGCGCGAGCTGTCGCGCGCCGCTGGGGAGGCCGGGCGCTGGACGCATTGGGGCGCGACCACCCAGGACATCATGGACACCGCCACCGTGTTGCAGGCCCGCGAGGGGCTGCGCCTCGTGCGCGCCGAACTCGCCGCGGTGCTGGCGGCGCTGGCCGGGCAGGCGGCGCGGCACCGCGACACGGTGATGGCCGGGCGGACGCATCTGCAACAGGCGCTGCCGATCACCTTCGGCCTGAAATGCGCGATCTGGGCGCAGCCGCTGATCGCGCACCTTGGGCGCATCGACGAACTGCGGCCCCGCCTGGAGCAGGTGAGTTTCGCTGGGGCGGCTGGCACGCTCGCCTCGCTCGGCGACCGGGGCATCGCGGCGATGGAGGCGCTGGCCGGGGAGCTTGGGCTGGGCGTGCCGCTCGCGCCCTGGCACGTCGCCCGCGACGGGCTGGCCGAGGCGGTGAGCCTGCTCGGCCTGATCTGCGGGAGCCTGGCGAAGATCGCCACAGACGTGATCCTGCTGGCGCAGACAGAGGTTGCGGAAGTGACCGAACCCTATGTCGCCGGCCGCGGCTCCTCGTCCACCATGCCGCAGAAGCGCAACCCGATCGCCTCGGAATACGTGCTCGCCGCCGCGCGCGGCGTGCAGGCGCTGGTGCCGCTGATGCAAGGCGCGATGGCGCAGGATCACGAGCGCGGCACCGGCCCGTGGCAGGCGGAGATGCTGGCGTTGCCGCAATCCTTCGTGCTGACCCATGGCGCGCTGGTTCATGCGCGCGCCATCGCCGAAGGCTTGGTGGTGGATGCCGGGCGGATGCGCCGCAACCTCGATCTGACGGGCGGGCTGATCGTCGCCGAGGCGGTGATGATGGGCCTCGCCCCGCATCTCGGGCGCGAGGCGGCGCATCATGTCGTGTCCCACGCCTGCGCGACGGCGCTGGACGCCGCCATTCCCCTAGCCGAGGCGCTGGGGCGGGAGTCCAGCGTCGCGGAGCGGCTGGACAGGGCGGCGATCGAGCGGCTGACCGATCCGGCCGGCTATCTGGGCAGCGCCGGCGCCTTCGTGGACCGCGTCGTGGCGGCGGCGCGCGCGGCGCTTTGAGCGACGCCCCGCGCCGGTGCGCGCCATTCCTTGATTTGAACGCGGACCGCTCAGCACGATCCGGGGTAGAGGTTGCACCAAACCTGCGGATAGTTCCGCTTGATGTCGCCGAACAGGCCGCCGGTCCAGCCCCAGTTGCCCGGCAAGGCGTTGGCGCCTCGGCGGCCACAGACCGAGGCGGCGCCACAGTAGACGAACATGCCGTTGCCGGTGAAAGGATATTGGCCCGCGCGTGGGTTGTCCGGCCGCGGCCCATTGTTAACGTCAGGATAGGGCAGGCGCCGGAGCTGGAAGTCGCCCTGGGCGAACGGGACATTGCCGTTCAGGAACACGACTTTTCCGGCGAGCTGACCAGCGTCATGCCGTAGGACGCGCCCAACCGCCCGCGCGCCTCCGAGCCCCGGGTACACATAGGTCGCGAACAGCCGGCCATCATCGCTCATGAAGCCATTCCAAGTGCCCGCCACGGCGCCGTTCGTAACGGTTCCGTTCATCTCGCCCCGCGGCCCGATGGTCAGCTCCAACCGCCCGCCCTGAGCGCCACGGGTCTCATGCCATGTCCCCGACCAGACTTGCTGGCCCCAGGCTGAGCCGGCCGCGAGCAGGAGAGTGCCAACTGCGCACAGGACAAGCCGCCTCATTGGTTCATCTCCGCTTCCTTTCCTGCTGAGTCACGAACTTGAGAGAAGCCAAAGGAGGTCACAAAGTCAACTTCATGTGAATCCCGTCGCAATGCGTTTCCAATAAAATCACAATGGAGCGGCCCTGACGTTGTGCGAAGGGAACGTCGTGCTGGAGTCTCCGGATGCGCAAAGCTGCTTTCATGACTGCCTGCGCCTCGTGGCTGGGGCTGATCTGGGCGAGCGTGGCCTCGCCTGCGCTGGCGCAAGATAACTGCCGTAAGACGAGCTACATCCCCTCGATGCAACCAATGGTGCTGCAAGCGCCGAATGGGACGTCGATCGCGCTACAACGCCACGTCAGGAATCACAGGCCCACGGTTTATGTGTGGCTCAACCATCGATTTGCGGGCGAATATCTCGTGCCGCTTTCGCTGGCCTCGGGGGAGATCCAGGTCTTGATGCACACCCACATGGGGCTGGAAACCTGGATGGGCAGCGTGAGGCAGAGCCTGAAGGAGACGCCGTACCTCGTCGTTTGCGGCCCCTGGTCAGCGAGGCGGTAGGCTCCAGACCCATGACCGATAACTGACAACGGTGCCAAGGGGCGGCGGCGAGGAGGCTGGCCGCGAGCTTATCGCAGCGGGTCACGGTCAGCCGCGCCTCTGGCCCAGGCCGGGGACAGTCCTCCGGGTCTGCCCGTCCGGCGAGGCCGCATGGGATCCG
This sequence comes from Acetobacteraceae bacterium, assembly GCA_035252035.1. GTDB lineage: Bacteria > Pseudomonadota > Alphaproteobacteria > Acetobacterales > Acetobacteraceae > DATFDN01. Next base: position 5,845 of record DATFDN010000321.1, read on the forward strand.
TCACCGAATTCTGGACGCCTGTCCGGATGGCCTGGTTGCCCGCCATGGCTGGCGGACGTTAGGTTCTCGGTGCAAGAAGCACCGATCCTCCGGGGCTGGCCAAAATCAGGGTGGCCGAGGGGGCGTCCTGGTCTGGGAGATTCGTTCTATGGAAAAGTCACTGACCCGCCGCAGAGCGTTGCAGGCGGGTGCCATCGCGGCATCGCTTCCGCTGGTGCATGTCCGGACAGCCGGCGCCGCCGGCAAGCTGGCCGTGGCCTTCTGGGACCACTGGGTGCCGGACGGCAACAAGATCATGCAGAAGCAGGTCGATGCCTGGGCCGCCAAGAACAAGGTGGACGTGTCGGTCGATTTCGTGACCGTCAACAACAACAAGCTGCTGATGACCGGCGTGGCCGAGTCGCAGGCGAAGGCCGGGCACGATGTCTTCACCTTCCTCAATTGGGAGGTGTTCAACCGGCGCGACGATCTCGCCCCCGTCGATGATGTCATGGGACGCCTCATCAAGAGTTACGGCGAGGTTGACAACTCCGCCGAGTACCTCGGGCACCCGAAGGATCATTGGATCGCGGTGCCGACCAGCTCCGGCTCGCAGACCAAGCCGTGCTGCGCACGCATCAGTTGGATGAGGGCGCACGGCTTCGACCCGCTCGCGGTCTATCCGGCAAAGCCCGAGCACACCCCGGCGCAGGACCAGTGGACGTACGACGCGCTGCTCAAGCTGGCGGAAGCGGCGGCGAAGGAAAACATGACCTTCGCGCTGGGCTGCGGCGGACCCGTCAACACGGACGGCATCGACCAGATCGGCGCCACGTTCAGCGCCTATGGCGCCGCGCTCGCGGACCGGCAGGGCAAGATCACGCTCGACAGCCCGGAGATGCACCAGGTTCTCGAGTACTGGCAGAGATACGCGAAGTTCCTGCCGAGCGAGGCGCAGAGCTTCGACGACGCCTCCAACAACCGGGCGCTGATCTCGGGCAAGAGCGCGATGATCTTCAACCCGCCCTCGGCCTGGGCGGTCGCGCGGCGGGACGCGCCGCAGGTGGCGGCCGATTGCTGGACCTTCCCGCCGCCCACCGGTCCCAAGGGGCGCTTCGTGCCGGCGCAGTTCTGGTTCTGGGGAGTCTGGAAATTCAGCAAGAACCAGAGCGCGGGGAAGGAGCTGCTCGAGTACCTCATGCAGCGCGAGCAGGTCGAGGAGCGCGATAACGTCGTGTTCGGCTATGACATCCCGCCCTTCTTGAGTATGCGCGACTTCAATATCTGGGCGAAGGTCGAGCCGCCGCTCGGCACCGTGTACAACTATCCGGTCCGCCCCTGGCACAACGCGAGATCGAACCTCGCCGCCTCGGAGGCGGCACCTGAGGTCGCGGTGCAGATCTACCAGAACGGCATCCACAATGGCATCATCGCGCGCATCAAGGGAGGCCAGAGCATCAAGGAGGTTCTGGCCTGGGCGCGCAACCAGATCGAGGGATTCCTGATCTGAGCAGGGTTTAGGCGCCGGCGAGGGACGCGGCCCCGTATTCTGGGGGGCGCGTCAGCTTCCTTTACGGCGATACCGGTCCGCGCCGCTGGCCGCGCCACGCGCGCCCGGCGGGCGGCCCGCAGCGGGACAACGAGGCGGAGCGCAACCGCCCAGCGCAAGAAGAAGGGCGCGGTTTGGGAGTCCAGCCGCGCCGGGAGGCAAGAATGTCCAATCACCACCCACTCTCGCGCCGGCAGGCCATTCGCCTGGGCGCGGCCGCGAGCGCATTGCCGCTCGTTCATCTGCGCACCGCCGGCGCCGCCGGCAAGCTCTCCGTCGCCTTCTGGGACCATTGGGTGCCGGGCGGCAACGCCATCATGCAAAAGCAGGTCAATGCCTGGGCGGAGAAGAACAAGGTCGAGGTGGCGGCCGACTTCATCACCGGCAACAACAACAAGCTGCTGCTGACCGGGGTCGCCGAGGCGCAGGCCCGGACGGGCCACGACATCATGACCTTCGCCAACTGGGACGGCTTCAACGTCGATCAGGCGCTGGCGCCCGTGGACGACGTGATGGAGCGGCTGACCAAGCAGTACGGTCCGGTGACGAAAACCGCCGAATACTTGGCGAAGGCGCGCGGCAATTGGCGGTTGGTGCCGACCAGCACCGGCACGCAGACCAAGCCGTGTTGCGCGCGCATCGGCATGATGAAGCGGTACGGCTTCGACGTGCGGGCGATGTACCCGGCCCGCCCGGAGGAGACAGAGGGCGCCCGCGCCTGGACCTATGACGCCTTTCTCAGGGCGGCGCAGGCGGCGTACAAGGACGGCTATCCCTTCGCACTCGGCATCGGCGGGGGCACGACGAACACCGACGGCATCGATCAGGTGGGTGCCTCCTTCCACGCTTTCGGGGCACCTCTGATCGACGCCAGCGGCGCCATAAAGGTACGCTCGGACAAGGTGGCGGCCGCGCTGGAGTATTGGCGGAAGCTGCTCGACGCCCTGCCCAACGATGTCGTGAGCTTTGACGACGCCTCCAACAACCGCGCGCTGATCTCCGGGAAGACCGCGCTCATCTTCAATCCGCCCTCGGCCTGGGCGGTGGCCAAGCGGGACGCGCCCCAGATCGCCGCTGATTGCTGGACCTTCCCGGCCCCGCTCGGGCCTGCCGGGCGGTTCACGCCGACGCTCACCTTCTTTTGGGGCATCTACAACTTCAGCCAAAACCAGGCGGCGGCGAAGGAACTGATCGGGCACCTGCTGCAACGCGAGCAGATCGAGGAGCGGGCCAATGCGGTGGACGGCTACGACCTGCCGCCGTTCCCCTCCATGAGCGACTTCACCATCTGGGAGAAGGTCGAGCCGCCGCCTGGCACGGTCTACAACTACCCGATCCGCCCCTGGCACCACGCGGAGCCGAGCCTCACCGGCTCGGAAGCGCGGCCCGAGATCGCGGTGCAGATCTATCAGCACGCCATCCACAACAACATGCTGGCCCGCATGAAGCACGGCCAGAGCATCGAGCAGGTCATGGCCTGGGCCCAGGACGAGCTGGAAGGTTTCAAGATGTGACATCCGTTGCACCCATGCGCGGCGCGCGGGGCGGGATTGCGCTCCCATCGGCAAGCCGGTAGGGTCGGCCCTCTCATGAGGCGGGACGGTGGCGCCATGGCTGGCGCCGCCTCCTGCACGGAGCAAGACGCTCCAGAGACAAGGCTAGCGTGGAGGCTTCGTCTGATCGGGCGGGTTCCTCCGGAGGAATACGTTCATGTGGGCGGCAACACCCCGCGCGCACCGACTGACAAGGCCAGTCCCCGCCCGAGGCGGGTTCCCTGCGTGCGGGCGCGGCCACCCGAGATCATCAGGAGGACAGCATGGCTGACGGCACGAGCGTCGTCGCCGATGTCGGCGCACGCTCCATCGCGGGACGGCGCGCACGCGGCGGAATGCGCCGCTTCGCCCAGAAGCGGAGCAGCATCGCCTTCTTCATGGCGCTGCCGCTGATCCTGCTGGTCGCCGGGCTGGTTATCTACCCGGCGATCTATGCGATCTACCTCAGCCTGCTCAACAAGAAGATGACTGAGTTCGTGGGGCTTGGTCAGTACTTCTTCTTGGTGCAGCGGCAAACCTTCAAGCTGGTAATCTTCCAGAGCTGCCTGTTCGCGATCACCTCGGTGCTGTTCAAGGCGATCGTCGGCTTCATCCTCGCGCACCTGATGCACAATATCGGCGGCCAGTATCAGAGGATCTGGCGCGGCCTGCTGCTGGTGCCTTGGGTCATCCCGCTGGCGCTATCGACGCTCACCTGGTGGTGGATGTTCGACCCGAGCTATTCGGCCTTCAACTGGGCGCTTGGAAAAGTCGGGCTCGGACCCGTGCCGTGGCTTGGTGTCGGCTGGATCGCCCGGTTCTGCACCATCGTCGTCAATATCTGGTACGGCACGCCGTTCTTCATGATCATGTATCTCGCGGCGCTCAAATCGGTGCCCGACCAGCTTTACGAGGCGGCCGCGATCGACGGCGCGTCGGCGGTGCAGAAGCTGCTCCATGTCACCTTGCCGATGATGCGCAACATCATCTCGATCACCGTGCTGTTCAGCCTGATCACCACCTTCGCCGATTTCGACATCGTGCGGATTCTCACCTCCGGCGGGCCGGAGGACAAGACGCATGTGTTTGCGACCTACGCCTTCCAGGTCGGCATCCAGTCGGGGAACATCCCGATGGGCGCGGCGGTGAGCCTGTTCATGTTCCCGATCCTCGCCGTGGCGGCTTTCTTCATCCTGCGCGGCGTGACGCGGCGCTCCCAGGAGATCGGCGCATGAGCACGACCACCGCCGACACGCTGCCGGCCCGCCCGCGGCCGCGCCGCAGCCTGGAGAGCAATCGCCGCTGGGCGCTCTATGGCAGCTATGCGGCCCTCGCGGCGTTCGTGATCCTGTTCCTGATCCCGCCGTACTACACGATCGTCACCAGCCTCAAGGCGTCCAGAGAGATCTCGTCGCAGGCGGGGAGCCCCTGGTATCCACACCACCCGACGCTGCAGAATTTCTGGTACCTCATCACCTACCCGAATTTCCAACACTACTACCTGAACACCGTCATTGTGACCGTGCTGGTGGTGGTGATCACCATGGTGATCTCCGTGCTCTCGGCGTTCAGCCTGGCGCGGATGGGGTTCTGGGGGAGCAAGACGCTGGCGACGGGCGTGTTCCTGACCTATCTCGTGCCCGCCTCGCTGCTGTTCATCCCGCTGTTCCAGATCGTCGGCTGGCTCAACCTGATCAACAGCTACTGGTGCCTGGTGCTGGTCTATCCCACGCTCAGCGTGCCGTTCTGCACCTGGATCATGATTGGCTATTTCAGCTCGATCCCGAAGGAGCTGGACGAGGCGGCGCTGATCGACGGCGCGGGCTACTTGCAGATGCTGTGGCGCATCTTCATCCCCGTCGCCATGCCCGGCATCATCGCGGCGACGATCTTCGCCTTCACCGTGAGCTGGGGCAACTTCATCTATCCGCTGGCTTATCTCTACACCTCGAGCCAGATGGTGCTGACCGTCGGCATCGTCAGCGACCTGATCCGGGGCGACGTGTTCGAGTGGGGCAAAATCATGGCGGCGAACCTGCTCGCCTCGCTGCCGCCCATCCTGATCTACGCCTTCCTGATGGACTACTACATCGCCGGCCTGACCGCTGGCGCAACGAAAGGCTGAGGAACGCCATGGCTGAAGTGTCTATCCGCAAGGTCGTCAAGGAGTACGAGGGCGGCGTCCAGGCGGTGAAGGGCATCGACCTGGAGATCAAGGACCACGAGTTCGTGGTCCTGGTCGGCCCATCTGGGTGCGGCAAGTCCACCACCCTGCGGATGATCGCGGGGCTTGAGGACATCACCGCGGGTGAGATCTGGATCGGCGGCGACGTGGTCAACGATGTCCCGCCGCGCGACCGCGACATTGCTATGGTGTTCCAGAACTACGCACTCTACCCGCATATGAGCGTGTTCGACAACATGGCCTTCGGCCTCAAGCTGAGGAAGTTCCCGAAGGACGAGATCAAGCGCCGCGTGGACGAGGCCGGCCGCATCCTGGACATCAGCCAGCTCCTGGAGCGCAAGCCGAAGGCGCTGTCCGGCGGACAGCGGCAACGCGTGGCCATGGGCCGCGCCATCGTGCGCAACCCCAAGGTGTTCCTGTTCGACGAGCCCCTGTCGAACCTGGACGCCAAGCTGCGGGTGCAGATGCGCACCGAGATCAAGAAGGTGCATCAGACGGTCCGCACCACCACCGTCTATGTCACCCACGACCAGGTGGAGGCGATGACGCTCGCCGATCGCGTCGTGGTCATGAATCATGGCATCATCGAGCAGGTCGGCACGCCGCAGGAGCTGTATCACCATCCGGCCACGCGCTTCGTCGCCGGGTTTATCGGCAGTCCGGCGATGAACTTCGTGCCCTGCCGCATCGAGAATGGCCGCGATGGGCTGGCGGCACGGATCAACGACCGGATCGTGCTGCCCATCCCCGCCGCCCGCGCCGAGCGGTACGCTCCCTACAAGGACCGGGAGATGATGCTCGGCATCCGTCCAGAGCACATCTTCGATTACAAGGAGGCCGGGCGCCCCGGCTGGGCCCGGATCGACGCGCCTGTTGACGTGGTGGAGCCGATGGGCAAGGAGACCGAGGTGCATTTCTTCATCGACGGCACGCCCATCTGCGCCTGGTGCGAGCCAACCACCAAGGCTGAGCCGGGGGAAGTTCTGCCGCTCACCGTCGATCTCAACAACATGCACCTGATCGAGCCGGGCTCGGGGCGGGTGGTTTGATCTTTTCCCGACCCGCGGCAATCAGCTACGGCCGTCGCACCTCTCCTGAGTGATCGTGTCTGGCTCCCGTACACCTCTCCCGCGAGCGGGAGAGGTGGAGCCCAATCCGCCGATGGCCAACCCACTCGCTGGTCCGGGTAATCGTTCTTCTTTATAACGTCCGGAGCTGCGGGCGCGGGAGACTTCAACCGCTTGGCATTGCGGCCGCTTCTTGTCAGGGCGCCATTGTCACCGAAGTGACAATGGATGACCGTTCTCCTCTGGTTCCGAAATGACCTCCGCCTGTCCGACCACGCTGCCCTGACGGCGGCCGTCGAAAGCGGGCATGATGTGCTGCCCGTCTATGTCCTCGACGAGGGCGCGGCGGGGATCTGGGCGCCGGGCGGGGCATCGCGGTGGTGGTTGCATCACAGCCTGGCCGCGCTGGACGCGAGTCTGAGCCGGATGGGTGCGAGGCTAATTCTGCGGCGCGGTTCGGCCGGCGAGCATCTGCGGTCGATCGCGCGCGAAACGAAAGCCGTGGCGCTCCATGCGGGGCGTGCCGTCGAACCTTGGGCGCGCACCCAGGAGTCCGCGCTTGAAGCGGCGCTGTCCGAAGATGGGGTGGCGGTCCACTGGCACCGCACCGTGATGCTTTTCGATCAGGACGCGCTGCGCACGAAGAGCGGCGGGCCGTTCCACGTCTATTCGCCCTTTGCCCGCGCTTGCATGGAGACGGGCGGCCCGCCGCCGCCCTTGCCCGCGCCTGCGCGCGTGAGCGCGCCGGCACGCCTCCCGCGCTCCGACTGCTCGGAGGCGTGGGCCCTCTTGCCCGCGCATCCCGACTGGGCCGGCGAGATCCGGGCGACCTGGACCACCGGCGAAGCGGCGGCTCAGGACCGTCTGCGCCGCTTCGTTCCCGTCACGCTTGCCGATTACGCCGCTGGGCGCGACCGTCCGCGGGCCGAGGGCACCTCGCGCCTCTCGCCGCATCTGCATTTTGGGGAGATCTCCCCCGTTCAGGTCTGGCACGCCGCGCGAGAGATCGAGGGACGGGGCAGCGGCAAGTTCATCGGCGAATTGCTGTGGCGCGAGTTCAGCATCCATCTTCTATGGCACCAGCCGCATCTGCCGGACCGGCCGCTGCGCGCCGCGTTCGCGTCAATGGCGTACCGGGACGATCCGGCCGGCCTGCGCGCCTGGCAGCGGGGCCGGACCGGCATTCCGATCGTCGATGCCGGGATGCGCCAGCTCTGGCGGACCGGGTGGATGCACAACCGGGTGCGCCTGATCGCCGCCTCGTTCTTGGTCAAGCATCTCCTGATCAACTGGCGGGAAGGCGAGGCATGGTTCTGGGACACGCTGGTGGATGCCGACCTGGCCAATAACAGCGCGAGCTGGCAATGGGTCGCCGGCTCGGGTACTGATTCGGCGCCTTTCGTGCGTATCTTCAACCCTGTGTTGCAGGCGCGCAAATTCGATCCTGATGGCGATTATGTCCGGACCTATGTCCCGGAGCTTGCATCGCTGCCCGCGCCGGAGATCCACGCGCCGTGGGAGGTGCCCGAGATTGTGCTGCGCGGCGCCGGGGTGGTGCTTGGCCGCACCTATCCCCGGCCGATCCTCGATCTAGGCACGGGCCGGGCACGCGCCTTGGCGGCCTATGCGGGGCTCGGCGGCGGCGAGCCCGGCCGGCTCGCGTGAGCCCGGTCCGGATTCCGCCGGGCGTTCCGCTGCGCGTGGTGGGCGACGTGCATGGCGACGCGGTCGGCTTCGACTGGGCGGCCGCCACGGATCGCTTCGTTGTGCAACTCGGCGACCTGGTGGACCAAGGGCCGCGCAGCGACGAGGCGCTGCGCATCATGTTCCGGCTGATCGACGCCGGGCAGGGCTTGTTCCTGCTCGGCAATCACGACCACAAGCTCGCCCGCGCGCTCGCGGGCCAGCCAATGCGGCTCGACGACGAGCTGGAGACCACGCTCCGCCAGCTCGATCCGGCGGTCCGCGCGCGCGCCCTGGCCGAGATCGCCCGCGCGCCAGCCTGGGTGCGCAGCGGAGACCGTCTGTTCGTCCATGCCGGCTTTCACACCGCGATGCTCGACGGCCCGGCGCCGGAGGTGGGGCTTGGGCGTCCGAATGGTCCGGTGGCGCGCGCCCTGTATGGGGAACCCACCGGCCGGACACAGCCTGACGGCTACCCCGAGCGCAGCTTGCGCTGGGTCGATCGCATCCCGGCGGGTCTCACCGTCTATTGCGGCCACGACCGGCGCAGCACGGATGGCCGACCCTATGTGCGCCGCGGCACGGCGGGCGGCACCGCCGTGTTCCTGGATACGGGCGCGGGGAAGGGCGGGCATCTCTCCTGGATCGACCTTCCGCCCTCACCCCAACCCTCTCCCGCAAGCGGGAGAGGGGGCGTGGTGGGCGAGAGCGCCGCGTACAATGTCCCCTCTCCTCCTGGGAGAGGGGCGGGGTGAGGGTCAGGCGCGCGGGCGCGGCGGCTGTGCCCCGGCGTTGGCCGCGACGTCGCGTGCGGCATCGCGCGCCGCGCCGCCCATCTCGCTCGCCTGGCGTTGCGCCTGCCCGGCAACGTCGCGCGCCGCGTCCTTGGCCGCGCCGCCCAACTCGCTTGCGTGCTGGACGGCCTCCTGCACGGTCTGGCGGCCGGCATCCACCGCTGCCTGCACCACCTCCGACCCGCGATCCACCACCTCCTGCACCACGCCTTGCAGGGCATCGCGGGCATCGTGCGCGGCCTCGCCCAGATACTCGCGCTCGATCTCGGTGGGCGGCAGCAAGGCGCCGAGCACCGCTCCGACCGCGAGGCCCACGGCCCCGAGCAGCACGGGATTGTCGCTGAGCGTCGCCATCAGCCCGCTGCCCGTGCTCCGGGCCGTGTACTGCGCTTGGCGCATTCCGTGCGAGGCGGCATCGCCGAGCCGTCGCCCTTGATCGGCGATTTGACCTCCGAGCGAGGAGGCCTGGTCGCGCAGATCGTGCGCGGCACCGGTGACGCGATCGCTTGCACTCTGCATGGCATCCCCCACACTCGCGCCCATTGAACTGATCTTGTCCGCGGCGCTGGACACGGCATCGCTCACCCGGTCGCGGGCCGCGAACAGGGCTTCCTGCACCCGGTCGGCGTACGCTTCCGCCGTCTCCTGCGCGGTGCGCGCCACGCCAAGCACCTTGCCCCGCGCCTCGGTGACGCGGCTTCGGTAATCAATGTCGGATTCCCCGGTTTGGCGCACCACGGAGCGGCCGGCCTCCCAGGCCCGCGACATCAGATCGTCCTGGGGCGCGCGCAGCCTGGTGACACGCACGTGCGTCTCGCGATGCGCGACGGGATCGCGCGCGCCGGACATCAGCCACGCCAGCCCGATGCCCACCAGCGCCACCGGAATCGGCCGCTCCCGCACCGCGACGCCGAGATTGCGGGTGAAATCGATCCCCTCCCGCGTGCGCAGCAGGTCGAGGCCCTCATCGACGATCTGGCCGGGCGAGAGACGCCTGCCGAGTTCCGAGAGCCGGCTGTCCAGCCGGGTCCGCGCCGCTTGCAGGTCGCGCTCGACCACGTCGGGATCGCGGGTTGTCGTATGCACCGCCATCAGATGTGCTCCTTCACTACGCGCGCGTCCTCGCTCACGTTGCGGGTGAGACGGTTCGGCATCAGCCCAGAGGGCGACAGCATCTTGATCCCCGAGTAGGCGAGCACGCCGCCCACCACGAGGATCAGCGCCCCAACGATGAGGAGGGACGCCCAGACCGGCAGCACGATCGCCAGGGCGGCCGCGGCGGCCAGCAGGAATATGACGAGGCCCGCGAAAGCGACGACCATGCCGCCGACGAGCCAGATCGCCGCCATGATCGCCTGCTTCAGCGAGCGGTCCAGCTCGATGCGGGCCAGGGCTATCTCGCCACGGATCAGATCCTGCGCGTCCCGCGCGATCTCGGCGACGATCTCGCGCAGCGTCCGGGTGCCGCGCACCTCATCCATTGTAAGTGGTTCCTGGATAGGTGGCGGACGGCGGGGTGGCGCGCGGGTCGCGTCCGGGGGTCGGCGATAAGACCGGAGCCGACTGGACTTGTGGCTGGTACTGCGTCGCCCGCTGAGGCGAGGCGCCAGAGCCGGTCACATCGGTGGCGTAGGACGGCTGGGACGCGCGATAGGTAGGCTGGGCGGCGCGATAGCTGGAGGGCCGCTCCATGGCGAACCGCGCCATCCGCGCCAACGCGAAGCCGGCCGCGACGGAGGCGCCGGCGAACAGCGCCGGCTGGCGATGCGCCAATCCGCGGACCCGCTGCATCAGCCCGTTCAGGTCGTTGGTGCGGATCATCTCGGCGAAGGCGCCGAGCTCGTCGGCGCTGGCCCCGACGATATCGGAGAGCCAACGCTGATCGGCGTCGCGCAACGTGTCGGCGGCCTTGTGGGCCTGCTCGGCGGCGGTGCCGAGGGCGTCGGCGGCCTGGTCCTTGCGCTCGCCCACTGTCTCCCCGAGCCGCTCCTGCACCGTCGAGGCGACGTCGGAGGCGGCGTCGCGCGCCTTCTGCAGCACGTCGCCGGCCCGGTCCTGGGCCGCCCCGGCGACCTGTCCCGCGCGGTTCTGCGCGTCCTGCGCGAGGTCGGAGGCCTGATCACCGGCCTTCTTGGCGACATCGGCCGTCCGGTCCTGTGCCTGGCGGGCCAGATCGGCGCCGCGTTCCTGGGCCGCGCGGCCCGCCTGCTCGGCCCTGGACGGCGCCGGTCCGGGTGGTGTCGGCGACCGCTTGGGTTCGTCCATCGTCTCGACTCCTGGGCTGGCTTCCATTATCCCCGCAACGGAAAAAGCGCCGGTCGGTTGCGCTCACACAACAGCGGGGAACCAAATCGACCGGCCGACCGTTGGGTTTGACAAGAGATAACGCGGGGGCAGCGTGTCGGTTGACCACGAATCCGGCAACGAAACTGAACGTGGCCGGCAAGCCGGGGATCCGCGCGAAATCCCGGCTGCCGGCTGGAAGGACGTGCTCTGGCGCACGTACAACGGAATCAACGAGAAGAATTTGTTCCTGGTCGCGGGCGGCGTCACGTACTACGTGCTGCTGGCGCTGTTCCCGGCCCTGCTCGCGCTGGTCTTCATCTATGGGCTGATGTTCGACCGCGCGCAGGTCGAGGCCCAGGTCAACGCGATGGCGGGCGTGCTGCCCGACTCCGCGCGGCAGTTGATCGCGACCGAACTGCACCAGATCGTCAGCTCCTCTGGCGGCGCGCTCAGCATCGGCGTGGTCATCTCTGTGCTCTTCGCGCTCTGGAGCGCTTCGCGCGGCATGAGCGGGCTGATGTCCGGGCTCGACATCGCGTATGGCGAGGCGGACGAGCGCAGCTTCATTCGGTTCAACCTGATCGCGCTGGGGCTGACCCTGGGTCTGCTGGTGGCCGGAGTGATCGCCATCGCGCTGGTCGCGGTCCTGCCCGCCTTGGTCGCCGCGTTCCAGGGCGCGGGCGGGGGCGGCATCGTCAAATGGGTGGCGCTGATCGTCGAATGGCCGGTCCTGGCGGCCATTATGATGATCCTGCTGGCCGTGCTCTATCGCTTTGCCCCCGACCGGCGCGCGCCGCAATGGCGCTGGTCCAGCCCCGGCGCCATCGTGGCCAGCGTGCTCTGGATCGTCGGCTCCATCCTGTTCAGCATCTATGTCGCGAATTTCGGCAATTACAACGCGACCTACGGCTCGCTCGGCGCCGTCGTGGTGCTGCTAACCTGGCTTTATCTCTCCGCTTTCGTCGTGCTGCTCGGCGCGCAAATCAACGCCGAGACCGAGCGGCAGACCAGGGAGGACACCACGGTTGACGGCGGCAAGCCGATGGGCAAGCGGGACGCCTTCGCCGCGGACACAGTCGGGCCACAGTACGGCGCGAAATCCTAGAGTAAAGTAGGGCGGAAAAGCGAAGCGCCTTCCGCCATCGACGAGGGTGCGGGCGGGCGGCGGAAGGCGCTTCGCTTTTCCGCCCTACGCCGTACGGCTGGAATAAGTAAGGCCGGGCAGTGTTGCGCGCCTGCCATTGAAACGATCATGTCGCGCAGCATGTTCGGACCATGAAACTCCTATTCGACGAGGACATGGACCCTGCCACCGGCCTGGCCCGCCAGGGCCGGCTTGGCGAGGCGGCTGCCCTCCTGGGACGCGTGCTGCGCGGGTTTTTCGATCGTGGGCCTGAGCCATCGCCCGCTCCCGCACCCGTCGGGCGCGCGCAATTCCTTGAGGCGAGCTTCACCGGCGCGGCCGGAACCCGTCCCTACAAGCTGTACGTGCCGAGCCGCTATCGCGGTCAGCCCGCGCCGCTGATCGTGATGCTGCATGGCTGCGCGCAATCGCCGGACGATTTCGCGGCCGGCACGGGCATGAACGAGGCCGCCGAGGAGCACACATGCCTCGTGGCTTATCCAGAGCAGACCGCCGCCGCCAATTCGTCGCGGTGCTGGAACTGGTTCAATGCCGGCGACCAACAGCGCGGCCTCGGGGAGCCGTCCTTGATCGCGGGCATCACTCAACAGGTGATGGCGCGGTACGCGATCGATCCGCGGCGGGTCTATGTCGCCGGGCTTTCGGCCGGCGGCGCCGCGGCGGCGATCATGGGGGCGCGCTATCCGGACCTGTACGCGGCGATCGGCGTGCATTCAGGGCTGGCCTGCGGGGCGGCCAAAGACCTGTCCTCCGCCTTCACTGCCATGCGGCAGGGGGGAAGACCTGGAGCGCAGCGCCCGCGCTCGATCATTCCAACGATCGTGTTCCATGGCGAGCAGGACAGCACGGTTCACCCCAGCAATGCGCAGTCCATCGTCGCCCAGGCGGCGGGAGCGACCCGCCTGGAAAAGCGCGTGCTGCCGGGGCAGGCGCCGGGAGGCCATGCCTATCGCCGCACCCTTTACATGGATGCGCGCGGCGCGACCGTGATCGAACAGTGGGCGATCATGGATGGTGGCCACGCCTGGTCGGGAGGGCGCCCCGCCGGCTCTTTTACCGACCCGCGCGGCCCGGATGCCACGCGCGAGATGCTGCGTTTCTTCCTGGAACATCCGGGCGCCGAGGCATCCTAGCCAGCTTGAGAGATTGAACAGCGATCGGCGCGCGAGGCAGCCAAGACACACGACTTCACCAAACCGTCAGTTCGGGGCTCCTAGTTTTTTGTGCAGTGCAGCATATATCGGTACCGCTGAGTACCCAGCGGACCAAATGGACAGCCGCTGCCAGAACGGCGCGGCATGGATGGATAAAGGGGATAACCCATGGCATATGAATCGAACTCGGCTTCCTTCACGGGAAGGTCCGAGCCTCCTGCCCGGACGTCGATGAGCGCGCCGATCTTTGACTGGATGCTGCTTTTGCAGCGCCAGGTTTTGAACTTCCAACAGCAGGCGCTGAACATGTACGGGCTGGGCGGCCCGCTTGCCCGCTCCAACGGCCGCGCGTCCGCGGCCGCGCGGCCGGCGCGCGACGTTGAGGTGATTCCCCTGGGCCGAGAGACGCTGAATGTGGGGACGCGGGTCGTCAATCAGGGAACCACGCGGGTGCGGCGCTTCGTGATCGAGACGCCGGTCGAGGAGAAGGTGCCGCTGCGCCAGGAGCGCGTCATTGTCGAGCGCCGCCGGCCGGTCGCGGTGAGCAGCACCGGAGACACGTTGACCGACAAGACGATCGAGATGTCGGACACCGTGGAGGTGCCAGTGGTGTGGACCAGCGTCGAGCTCGCCGAGGAGGTGGTTGTCCGCCGCGAGGTGAAGGAACGGGTCGAAGCGGTGCGCGGGGTGGTGCGCCACGACGAGGTCGAGATCCAAGAGATCGGCCAAGCACAACGCGAGCCGGCGGAGTCGCACGCGGACGCGCGGACGGCGGCCAAGCAGGACGTCGCGAAGCTTGAAGCCGCGTCGCCGGACAAGGCGCAGGCCGTGAAGCCGGTCGAGTCGAAGCTCGCGGCGGCTGGCCAGGATCACAAGGCCGGCCAAGAGCAGAAGCCGGTTCAGGACACGAGGGCTGCATCGGCTTCCGGCCATGAGCCAGCCCGTCACGCCAAAACCTGAGTTTAGCGCACTGTCAAACATCGAAAGGGGATCTTCGGATCCCCTTTTTTGCATCCTTTGGAGAAACTACCGTGGCACGCGCGGCGCCCTCGGCCCATCAATCAGGGCGCGGTGCTCGGCGCCATGATCGGGCGTCGTTTCCCCGCGAGGCGCTCCAGCGCGAGATAGACGGCTGGGGTGGTGTACAGCGTCAGTAGCTGGGAGACGGCGAGCCCGCCGGCGATGGCGATGCCGAGCGGGCGGCGCAGCTCCGATCCGGTGCCGAACGACAAGGCGAGCGGTAGGGCGCCGAGCAGCGCGGCGAGCGTCGTCATCAGGATCGGGCGGAAGCGCTCGATCGAGGCGGCGTGGATCGCCTCGCGCGGCGAGAGGCCGCGCGTGCGCTCCGCTTCCAGCGCGAAATCGACCAGCATGATGCCGTTCTTCTTGACAATGCCCATCAGCAGCACAATCGCGATCATCCCCATGATGTCCAATGGTTGCCCGGAGACCAGCAACGCGAGCAGCGCGCCGAGGCCGGCGGAGGGCAGCGTGGAGAGGATGGTCAGCGGATGCAGCAGGCTCTCGTACAACACCCCGAGCACGATGTAGATCGCGATGAGCGCGGCGAGGATGAGCAGCGGCTCGGAGGCGGTCGTCTGCTGCATCCATCGCGCATTGCCGGCGAATTCGGTGCGTACGTCGGGCGGCATCCCGAGCGCCGCGGTGGCGTCGCTCACCGCTTTTTCGGCATCGCCCAGCGCCATGCCCTCGCCTAGGTTGAAGCTGAGCGTGGCGGCGGGGAATTGGCCCTGGTGGCGCACCGCGAGAGGCGCGAGGGCGCGCTCGAACCGCGCCACCGCCGATAGCGGCACCTGCTTGCCACCCGTCGCGCCGACATAGACGCGGTCCAGCATCACCGGCGAGGTTTGCAGCGCCGGGTCGGTCTCCACCACAACCTTGTATTGGTTGCGCTGCGCATAGATCGTGGAAACCTGGCGCTGCGCGAAGGCATTGTTCAGCGCGGCATCGATCGCGCTCGCGCTGACTCCGAGTCGGGCGGCGGCATCGCGGTCGATCACCACGTTCTCCTGCGGTCCCGCGCGATCCTGGTCGGAGCTCACGTCGGTGATGCCGGGTGTGGCCTTCAGCTTGTCTTCCAGCGCCTGTGCCCAGTGCCGCAACTCCCCAAGATCCTGGCAGATGAGCACGAACTGGTACTGCGAACCGCCGGTGCGGCCGCCACCGCGCAGGTCTTGCGCCGAGTGCAGGAAGGTCTGGACGCCGCCGAGCCTGGCGAGCTTTGGGCGCAGCCGGGCGATGACATTTTCGGAAGAGATGTGGTGCTCCGCGAGTGGCTTGAGGCTGACCAGGAGCTGGCCGTGGTTGAGCGAGCTCCAGCCGCTGGTGACGCCCACCTGCGAACCAACTGATGCGACGGCCGGATCGGAGAGCAGCACGTCCACGACGGCGCGTTGGCGCTCCTCCATCGCGGGGAATGACACGTCGGGCGCGGCAGTGGTCCAGCCCTGGAGGATGCCGGTGTCCTGGATCGGCATGAACCCCTTGGGCACGGTGCCGTACAGGCGGACGGTGAGCACCACGGTTGCCAGCATGACCAGCAGCATCAGCCCTTGGTGACGCAGCGACCAGCCGAGGGTGCGCGCGTAGCCGCGATGCACCGCATTGAACGCACGCTCGATCCTGTCATTAAGGAAGACCAGGCGCCCCGTGCCCGGCGTGGCGGGAGGGCGCATCCAGCGGCCGCAGATCATCGGCGTCAAGGTGAGCGAGACCGCCGCCGAGACCAGGATCGCCATGGTCAGCGTCATCGCGAACTCGTGGAACAGCCGGCCGAGGATGCCGCCCATGAAGATCAGCGGGATGAACACGGCGACGAGCGAGAGGGTGATCGAGATGACGGTGAACCCGATCTGGCGCGAGCCCTCGATCGCCGCGCGCAACGGGGGCAGCCCGCGCTCCATGTGGGTGACGATGTTCTCGATCATCACGATGGCGTCGTCCACCACGAAGCCAACCGAGATGGTGAGCGCCATCAGGGAGAAGTTGTCGAGCAGGTAGCCCATGAACCACATGCCCGCCAGGGTGCCGCAGATCGACAGCGGCACCGTGACTGCGGCGGCGAGCGTCGGGACCACGCGGCGCATGAAGAGCAGCACCACCAGCAGCACCAGCGCGATGGTGACGAGCAGCGTGTACTGCACGTCGGCGACGCTGGCGCGGATGGTGGCGGTGCGGTCCTGGATCACGGTCAGATTGATGTTGGCCGGCATCCAGGATTTGAGGAGCGGCAGCAGCGCCTTCACCCGGTCCGCCGTCTGGATGACGTTGGCGCCCGCCTCCTTGGAGATCGTGAGCAGGAT
>DATFDN010000322.1:0-2691 GCA_035252035.1 Acetobacteraceae bacterium
TCGGCGGGACGGACCGCGCCCGCGTCTTGCTCTGTATCGCTCGTCATGAGCGAGCAGTTAGGGTGACACGCGCCCGTGCGCAAGCGTTCTTAAGGCGAAACCTTATCCTCCGGCCGTTGCCGATCTGGATTATTTTCCTTAACTTTCTAACGCGCGTTAGGTAGTATAGCTGCCTTGCACAGCAGAGGCGGCGCGGCATGGCGATCGACACTGGCGGATGGGTTTACCAGGGCCGCCAGGCGCACGGTTGGTTCGGCACCGGCACCAAGCCGAAGCCCGACAACGACACACCGCCCGAGCGCGACCCGGCCGACGCCGCCCTGTTCGATCCCCGCAACCTCGGCCAGCGGATCGATTACGCGGCGTATTCCGCGATCGGCTTCGCCGACCGCCAGGACCGCCACCACGCGGCGTTCAACCCGGACGCCACCGCGCGCGCCCGGCTGCGCAACGCGATGGCCACCTGGTACGGGGCGCGCAGGCTGAGCCCCAATGCGTTCCGCGAGCGGTTCCTCGACCCTTCCGCAAGCGACAAGTTGGTGGACCGCCTGCGCTCTGCCGCGCGCCTGGCGGCGGAGGCGCGCTCGCACGCCGAGCTTGCGCAGGCGGGTGCGGCGCTGGCCGGCGCCATGCAGCGCGTGGGCTTCGGCAACTGGCGCCGGTTCGTCAGAGGCGCCGAGGACCGCGCGATCGAGGCGGTGTCGCAGGGCGAGGTGCCGGGGGTCGTCAAGACAAGCGGCAAGAGCGGCGACATCGTTCTCAGCGCCACCTTCTCTCCGGTCCCCTCCTCAACTGTGGGAGGTCCGAAGCTTTCGGATCAAGCGACAGACAATCACAACCTCATCCCCGTAAACTACTTCACAAGCGACCCCAACCACGCGGCCAGAGCCTTGGGTCTGCCCCGTATAGGAGTCGGAAATGCAATCCATAAGCTAAAGGACGCTGCTGGACTGAGGGGAGATGATGATGTGCTGATACACATCCCGTCAGGGGAGGTGTATTACAATGGCGAGTCAATTGGGAACCTGCATCCTGCATGATGAATAATCACCCGGACTCAGACGACGGAGCACACCTCCTGCTAGACTTCGGAGGCGACAATCTCGACCCGGCGCCCCTCATGGCCCTGATCCCACTGACGCCGAATGGGAGGCCCATACGCAAGGGCGAGCCGATGTCTCAGCCCAAGGACGGCAGACCCCCGTTCCTCGCCAAGAGGGGGTATTGCGGATTCACAACCGACGATCGTGTCTCCTCCGGCAGCGCCAACGACCACGTCCGCTTTCTCCTCGGGATCGTCCAGGACCATATCGAGGCCATCCGGGAGATTGTGCGCCAGCAGTCGCTGACTTGGACCGCCTGGCTGTTCGAGGGTGACTCGGAGGGGCAAAAGTTTTCCGACATGGACCCCGCGCTCTTGCGTTGGGCGGCGGATCTGGGCTTGCCGCTGCGGCGCAAGGAGCCGGATCGCTTGATCCTCGTGTACGATGTTCCCAAACCCGGCCAGCAAGGATAGAGGCGAGAGCGCGGGGGCAAGCGGCCTGGGCACGCCTCCGCACGCAAGCTTTTGCAAACGACATCTATCCCAGCAGCCGCCCGATCACCCGCGCCGTGTAGTCCACCACCGGGATGATGCGCCCGTAATTGATTCGCGTCGGCCCGATGACGCCAATGGCGCCGACGATCCGCCCGCCGTCCTCGCTGCGCGCCGGGGCCACCACCATGGATATGCCGGAGGTGGAGAAAAGCCCGCTCTCGGCGCCGATGAAGATGCGCACGCCTTCCGACTGCTCCGCCAATTCCAGCAGGCGCAGCATGGTCTCCTGCGCCTCTAGCCGGTCGAACAGCGCCTCGATCGCGGCCAGGCGCTCGATCTGGGTCACGTCGGCGAGCAGCCGTCCCTGGCCGCGCACGATCAGGCTGCCGCCGCGCCCCTCGCCGGTCCAGGTCGCGAGCCCGGCCTCGACCACGGACGCGGCGAGCGCGTCCAGCTCGGTCCGGTTCGCCGCCATCTCCTCGGCCACCGCGCGGCGCAGCTCGGCGAGGGGGCGACCGCCCAAGCGGGCATTCAGGTAGTTGCCGGCTTGCTGGAGGGCTGAGGGGGGCAGGCCGGGCGGGGTGTTGATCACCCTGTTCTCCACGTGGCCATCAGCCGCGACCAGCACGACCAAGGCGCGACCGGAGCCCAGCGGCACGAACTCGATGTGCTTGAGCGGCCCCTCCGCCTTCGGCGCCAGCACCAGCCCGGCGGCTGAGGAGAGGCCCGCGAGCAGCGAGCTGGCGTCGGCGAGCGTGTCCTCAAGCGAGCGGCCGGAGGCGGCGAGAGCGGCGGTGATCGCTTCCCGCTCCTCGTCCGCCAGCTCGCCGAAATGCAGCAGCCCATCGACGAACAGGCGCAGACCCCGCTCGGTCGGCAGCCGCCCAGCCGAGGTGTGCGGGGCGAAGAGCAGCCCGGCGTCGGTGAGATCCGCCATGACGTTGCGAATGGTGGCGGGCGAAAGGTTGAGCGGCAGGCGGCGCGAGAGGGTGCGGCTGCCCACCGGCTCCCCTGTCTCGACATATTGCTCGACGATCTCGCGCAACACGGCGGCCGAGCGGGCATCGAGGCCGGGCGCTTGCCGCTCGCGCGAGGGGTCGCCGACCCAGGGCAGACCAGACTCAGGGCGCATAAAAGCGAAGGTAGGGACGCGG